>NZ_JBEAIQ010000031.1:0-94892 GCF_040064335.1 Klebsiella sp. CN_Kp088
GCTTCTATGGAAGTTCCGGCGCCGTTCGCGGGTACCGTTAAAGAGATCAAAATCAGCACCGGCGACAAAGTATCCACCGGCTCTCTGATCATGGTCTTCGAAGTGGAAGGCGCCGCGCCTGCTGCTGCTCCGGCTCAGGCCGCGGCACCGGCACCGGCTGCTGCACCTGCACCGGCTCAGAAAGCTGCCGCGCCGGCTGCGAAAGCAGAAGGTAAAACCGAATTCGCTGAAAACGAAGCTTACGTTCACGCGACTCCGCTGATTCGCCGCCTGGCGCGCGAGTTCGGCGTAAACCTGGCGAAAGTGAAAGGGACCGGCCGTAAAGGTCGTATCCTGCGCGAAGACGTTCAGGCTTACGTGAAAGAAGCGGTTAAACGCGCTGAATCCGCACCGGCTGCTGCCGCAGGCGGCGGTCTGCCGGGCATGCTGCCATGGCCGAAAGTTGACTTCAGCAAGTTTGGCGAAATCGAAGAAGTGGAACTGGGTCGTATCCAGAAAATCTCTGGCGCTAACCTGAGCCGTAACTGGGTGATGATCCCGCACGTTACGCACTTCGACAAAACCGATATCACCGATCTGGAAGCGTTCCGCAAGCAGCAGAATGCCGAAGCTGAGAAGCGCAAACTGGACGTGAAATTCACCCCAGTGGTCTTCATCATGAAAGCCGTTGCCGCTGCGCTTGAGCAGATGCCGCGCTTCAACAGCTCGCTGTCCGAAGACGGTCAGCGCCTGACGCTGAAGAAATACATCAACATCGGTGTGGCGGTTGATACTCCGAACGGTCTGGTGGTTCCGGTCTTTAAAGACGTGAACAAGAAGAGCATCACCGAGCTGTCTCGCGAGCTGACCACCATCTCGAAGAAAGCGCGCGATGGCAAGCTGACTGCTGGCGAAATGCAGGGCGGTTGCTTCACCATCTCCAGCATCGGCGGCCTGGGTACTACCCACTTCGCGCCGATTGTTAACGCGCCGGAAGTGGCCATCCTGGGCGTGTCTAAGTCCGCGATGGAGCCGGTATGGAATGGTAAAGAGTTCGTTCCGCGTCTGATGCTGCCGATCTCTCTGTCCTTCGACCACCGCGTCATCGACGGTGCTGATGGTGCCCGCTTCATTACCATCATTAACAACACCTTGAGCGACATTCGCCGCCTGGTGATGTAAGCGAAAAAGCCGGCCTGACGGCCGGCTTTTTTCTGATAACCTCAGGCTGTTGAGGATTATCAGCAACAAAGGACAAAATCGTTTGCCGTTTGTTGTTTAAAAATTGTTAACAATTTTGTAAAATACACGCGGATAGAACGTCCCGGTGGACTTGGGCGTAATAATAAAAGCGTCAGACCCGCCGGATATAAATTACAGAGGTCATGATGAGTACTGAAATCAAAACTCAGGTCGTGGTACTTGGGGCAGGTCCTGCAGGCTACTCTGCAGCCTTCCGTTGCGCTGATTTAGGTCTGGAAACCGTCATCGTAGAACGTTACAGCTCCCTGGGCGGTGTTTGCCTGAACGTGGGTTGTATCCCTTCTAAAGCACTGCTGCACGTTGCTAAAGTTATCGAAGAAGCGAAAGCGCTGGCCGAACACGGCATCGTTTTCGGCGAACCGAAAACCGACATTGACAAGATCCGCACCTGGAAAGAAAAAGTTATCACTCAGCTGACCGGTGGTCTGGCTGGCATGGCCAAAGGTCGTAAAGTGAAGGTGGTTAACGGTCTGGGTAAATTCACCGGCGCTAACACCCTGGAAGTTGAAGGCGAAAACGGCAAAACCGTGATTAACTTCGACAACGCGATCATCGCGGCGGGCTCCCGTCCGATTCAACTGCCGTTTATCCCGCATGAAGATCCGCGCGTTTGGGATTCCACCGACGCTCTGGAACTGAAATCTGTACCGAAACGCATGCTGGTTATGGGCGGCGGTATCATCGGTCTGGAAATGGGTACCGTATACCATGCGCTGGGTTCAGAGATTGACGTGGTTGAAATGTTCGACCAGGTTATCCCGGCTGCCGACAAAGACGTGGTTAAAGTCTTCACCAAGCGTATCAGCAAGAAATTCAACCTGATGCTGGAAACCAAAGTGACTGCCGTTGAAGCAAAAGAAGACGGTATTTACGTTTCCATGGAAGGCAAAAAAGCCCCGGCGGAAGCGCAGCGTTACGACGCGGTGCTGGTAGCTATCGGCCGCGTGCCGAATGGTAAAAACCTCGACGCAGGCAAAGCCGGCGTGGAAGTTGACGATCGCGGCTTCATTCGCGTTGACAAACAAATGCGCACCAACGTGCCGCACATCTTTGCTATCGGCGATATCGTCGGTCAGCCGATGCTGGCGCACAAAGGCGTACACGAAGGTCACGTTGCCGCAGAAGTTATCTCCGGCCTGAAACACTACTTCGATCCGAAAGTGATCCCGTCCATCGCCTACACCGAGCCAGAAGTGGCATGGGTTGGCCTGACTGAGAAAGAAGCGAAAGAGAAAGGCATCAGCTACGAAACTGCCACCTTCCCGTGGGCTGCTTCCGGCCGTGCTATCGCTTCCGACTGCGCAGACGGTATGACCAAACTGATCTTCGACAAAGAGACCCACCGTGTTATCGGCGGCGCGATTGTCGGCACCAACGGCGGCGAGCTGCTGGGTGAAATCGGTCTGGCTATCGAAATGGGCTGCGACGCTGAAGACATCGCGCTGACTATCCACGCTCACCCGACTCTGCATGAGTCCGTTGGCCTGGCGGCAGAAGTCTTCGAAGGTAGCATTACCGACCTGCCAAACGCGAAAGCGAAGAAAAAGTAACTTTTTCTTTCAGCTAAAATGCATAAGCGGCTCTAAGAGCCGCTTTTTTTATCGCTAATGTTTAGAACTATGTCCCTGTTCACAAACCGCTACACCTCATACATACTTTGAAAATAGTCACCCAGTAAACTAATAGGTAGTTAATTATGTATCTGAGGTGTGAGATGAAACGCTTATTGACCACGGCACTGTTAGCCACGATGTTCGTATCCGGTATGGCCTGCGCGGCTGATGCAACCATTCCATGGGCGGCGAACAGCGGCGGTACCGAAAGTACCCATATTGCGGCGATGGGCCAGGATCTGAATGCGCAGCATCAGTTGGTGACGAAGACGAATGAAGGGGTGTGGGCGGCAAATTCCGGGAGCATCAGCTCGGATGAAGCGGCGCTGACCAGTCAGAAACCTGCTTTTGCCGGTTATCCGGAGCTGATGCCGCACCAGGGCTAAACATAAGAGAGTGCCCGGTTGCTATCGCGCAACCGGGCATTTTTTTATTGATTGATCGGCTGCCATCCCGCTGCTGAATCGGGGGCAAAATGCGTAATTGCCTGCGCTTTCGTCGCGCTCTCTTCGCCCAGGTTCGCCTGCCAGACTTGATCATTCTGATCGATCATGAAGCTCATCACCCCGGTTTCTCCCCATTCCACCGGCCAGGCCAGTAAGGCGACGCCTTGGTTATCGTTATCGGCGATAATGCGGAAGCGGTAGCCATGATAACCGGCGCCGGGCTCAGCCGGGCTAAAGGCCGGCCCCAGCGGGCTGGGCGTTTCGCCCGGTGAGGTTGGCCAGTACAGGCCATCTTTTTTGCCTTCGCTGCTGATGATTTTTTGCGCCCAGCGATGATTCATTTGATAGTAATCCTGCTGGGCATCAACGTAGGCGTGCATGGCGGCAATTGCCGACAATTCATTGCGGCCGATGGCGCGTGTGAGAATTTCATCTTCTCCGGCCGCCATATCAAAACGCCAGCCCTGTTCATCTTTGACAATGGGAATCGGCAACCGCCACGCTTCACTACCGACATCAAGCCAGGCGCTATTACCCTGCTGGACAATGACGTGTTTCACCTGCCAGTCGCGCTGAAAGCGGTCGACGGCATTGGGATCAATACCATCGGTGGGTAAAAACTGCTGCCAGTTATCGCCGAGCAGATTATTGAGCGCGGCTTTATCACGATGATTGAGCGCATCGGCCAGCGCGCTTGCGGCTTTCTCCGGCGTGGGGAACGGTTGCTGGGCGAAGGCGGCGAGCGGCGACAGCATTAGCGATAATAGGGCGATCTGTAATGGTTTTCTCATCTGCTCATCCTCAGCGACGACGCAATTCATGATGTTCGGAAAGACGCTCTCTGGCGGCGCCGCGCTGTTCGCTGCTCAAGCCGGAAATATTACGGCTTTGCAGCCCGCGCGCCTGCTGTGATTGCCAGGAGGGGGAGCGACTTTCGTTGCCGCTTAAGGCATTGGCGCGTACCGTGCTCACAGCTTGCTGACGTTGGGCCGGCGTCGCGGAGTGAATCTGCTGACGGCGCTGTTGTTGCTGAGGCGTTGGATTCTGCACGTGGCTCTTCACGGCCTCGCGATGCTGTTGCTGCTGTGGCGTTGGTTGTTGCAGCTGCGTTTTCGCCGCTTCGCGACGCTGCTGTTTGGCAGGCGTCGGCGTGCTGTCGTAGCCACGGTAGCTGCTGCGCTGGGTGGCCTGCTTCAATTGCTGAGAGGCTGCCTGACGCTGCGCATCGCGCGAGGCGCTAGTGGCCGCCAGTTTGCCTGCGCTGGCGGCAGGGGCGTTGGGATGCTGGAGCTGCGTCATCGCCGCTTGCCGTTGAGCATTGCGATCGACCGGCGCATGCTGGGTTGCGCTGAGTCCGCCGGGCACATTGGTCTGATGATAGCGCTGGGCGACATTATTATTCGGATAAGGCACGTTGCCGCGATAGGCGGGGTTGTGCTGCCAGTTAACATGGTTACCCGGCAGATTCTGCCCGGTAATGCGGTTGAAATTATTCACATTAATATTGATGTTATCGCCATTGTGCTGGTAACCGCCGTGATGGTAATCGTCGTCATGATGATGGTAATCATCGTCATCATCCCAGTCGATGCTGCTGAAGAGCGCCCAGGTGGTGGCGACGCCAAGGCTGTAACCAAAACCTTTGACGAAGCTATCGGTGAACTGCTCTCCTGGAGGTGGCGGCAGATAGACCGGGGGATAGGCGCTATTCGGCCAACTGCCGTAGACGGTCGAAGGATTATAGCTTGGAACGTATACCACCTGCGGATTGGTCGGTTCAATTTTGATGATCTGCGAAGGCGATGGCGTTGAGGTTGTTGAGGTTGATACCGTGCTGCTATTCGATGACCTCGAAGAGGCCGGCGCGGCGGCCGTGACGGTCACCTTTTGTTGCGGTGTGGATTTTAATGTTCCGGTTTGTTGGGCAATAGCGCGCAGGCGCTGTACGGAATCCATCACGTCGTGCGGCTGGGCTAAAAATGCATCGCCAAGGTTTTCTACCCACGGCGGGTTTTCGCCCATCATTGCCAGCAGGGCGGGAAAAGCGACGAGGGATTTGACGCTCGGATCCCACGGCTGGTTGGCAACGGCCTGCACGGCCGCGTCGCCTTTCATCGACGGGTTATCCTGCGACCACTGCACCGCCTGCATGACGTTGTCCGGATAGGTGGAGGCCATCAGTACCTGCGAGAGTAAACTGTCCGGGTAGAGCGCGATTGGCGCGACCCATTGGTCGATTTGCGCCTGGGTATAGGTGGCGGCGACAGGTTGCGCTGGCGCAGTCGCTGGTGCTGACGTTGGCACAGGCTGCGCCGTCACCGGCGCTTCAGCGATAGTCTCTGGGGTACGACTTTTAACATATAGCGTTCCCGCCGCCGCGAGTAAGCCGGCGCTGCAGAGCAGGGCGATAATATGGGGTTTGAACGGTAGTGACATGGAAGCTCCTGACACAGAAATGTTACCCATCTCGCTCAAGTATCGGCGAAAACGGTACGTTACGGGAGTATATGAAGACGATATTGTTTTTTTTGATTTTTGTTGGGATCCTGACATTAAATCTGTAACAGAAATAAATTTATCTACCAGCATTTGAACAGAAAGCCTGCAATATCCTGCCCTTAACGATTCAGCTAAATTTTAATGTTGCTTTTTTGTAAACAGATTAACACCCTTCAAAAATCCTGCTATGCTGCCCTCGCGGTATCGGGCATTTACCCTACAAACTGCTGTCTCACAGGAGCGTGAAGAAAATCGCCTACCGCATTTTACAATGAGAGCGAGGAGAACCGTCGTGCTAGAAGAATACCGTAAGCACGTAGCTGAGCGTGCCGCCATGGGGATTGTTGCCAAACCCTTAGACGCAACCCAAATGGCCGCGCTGGTAGAACTGCTGAAAAACCCGCCAGCGGGTGAAGATGAATTCCTGTTAGATCTGCTTACCAACCGTGTACCGCCGGGCGTCGATGAAGCCGCCTATGTTAAAGCCGGATTCCTTGCCGCTATCGCTAAAGGCGAAGCGACCTCCCCACTGGTTACCCCTGAAAAAGCCGTTGAACTGCTGGGCACCATGCAGGGCGGTTACAATATTCATCCCCTGATTGAAGCGCTGGAAGATGCCAAACTGGCACCGATTGCGGCGAAAGCGCTGTCCCATACCCTGCTGATGTTCGATAACTTCTATGACGTAGAAGAGAAAGCCAAAGCGGGTAATGAATACGCTAAACAGGTTATGCAATCCTGGGCTGACGCCGAGTGGTTCCTGAACCGTCCGCAACTGGCGGAAAAAATTACCGTTACCGTCTTCAAAGTTACCGGCGAAACCAATACCGATGACTTGTCTCCGGCGCCTGATGCCTGGTCCCGTCCGGATATCCCACTGCACGCTCTGGCGATGCTGAAAAACGCTCGTGAAGGTATTGAGCCGGATCAGCCGGGCGCAGTCGGTCCGATTAAACAAATTGAAGCGCTGCAGCAGAAAGGCTTCCCGCTGGCCTACGTTGGCGACGTTGTCGGTACCGGTTCTTCGCGTAAATCCGCCACCAACTCGGTGCTGTGGTTCATGGGCGACGATATCCCGAACGTACCGAACAAGCGCGGCGGCGGCCTGTGCCTGGGCGGCAAAATTGCGCCTATCTTCTTCAATACCATGGAAGATGCGGGAGCGCTGCCTATTGAAGTGGACGTGAGCAACCTGAACATGGGCGACGTCATTGACGTTTACCCGTTCAAAGGCGAAGTGCGTAACCACGAAACCAACGAGCTGTTGGCAAGCTTCGAACTGAAAACCGATGTACTGATCGACGAAGTGCGCGCCGGTGGCCGTATTCCGCTGATCATTGGTCGCGGCCTGACGACCAAAGCGCGCGAAGCGCTGGGTCTGCCGCATAGCGACGTCTTCCGTCATGCGAAAGATGTGGCGGAAAGCAACCGCGGCTTCTCTCTGGCGCAGAAAATGGTTGGCCGCGCCTGCGGCGTTGCCGGTATCCGTCCGGGCGCTTATTGCGAGCCGAAAATGACCTCCGTCGGTTCTCAGGACACCACCGGTCCAATGACCCGCGATGAGCTGAAAGACCTGGCGTGCCTGGGCTTCTCCGCTGACCTGGTGATGCAGTCCTTCTGTCACACTGCAGCCTATCCGAAGCCGGTTGACGTCACCACGCACCACACTCTGCCGGACTTCATCATGAACCGCGGCGGTGTTTCACTGCGTCCGGGCGATGGCGTTATCCACTCCTGGCTGAACCGTATGCTGCTGCCTGATACCGTAGGTACCGGCGGCGACTCCCATACCCGTTTCCCGATTGGTATCTCCTTCCCGGCGGGCTCAGGTCTGGTGGCCTTCGCCGCCGCGACCGGCGTGATGCCGCTGGATATGCCGGAATCAGTACTGGTGCGCTTCAAAGGTAAAATGCAGCCGGGCATTACCCTGCGCGACCTGGTTCACGCCATCCCGCTGTATGCTATCAAGCAGGGCCTGCTGACCGTTGAGAAGAAAGGGAAGAAAAACATCTTCTCTGGCCGCATCCTTGAAATCGAAGGTCTGCCGGATCTGAAAGTCGAGCAGGCATTTGAACTGACCGATGCTTCTGCCGAGCGTTCTGCTGCTGGTTGTACCATTAAGCTGAACAAAGAGCCGATCGTCGAGTATCTGAACTCCAACATCGTCCTGCTGAAGTGGATGATCGCGGAAGGTTACGGCGATCGTCGTACGCTGGAGCGCCGTATCCAGGGCATGGAAAAATGGCTGGCGGATCCGCAGCTGCTGGAAGCCGACGCTGATGCGGAATACGCGGCAGTGATCGACATCGATCTGGCGGATATCAAAGAGCCAATCCTGTGCGCACCGAACGATCCGGACGATGCGCGTCTGCTGTCAGATGTGCAGGGCGAGAAGATCGACGAAGTGTTTATCGGTTCCTGCATGACCAACATTGGCCACTTCCGTGCTGCCGGTAAACTGCTGGACAGCCACAAAGGCCAACTGCCGACTCGCCTGTGGGTGGCGCCGCCAACCCGTATGGATGCCGCGCAGTTGACAGAAGAAGGCTACTACAGCGTGTTTGGTAAGAGCGGCGCGCGTATCGAAATCCCTGGCTGTTCCCTGTGTATGGGCAACCAGGCGCGCGTGGCTGACGGCGCGACGGTCGTGTCGACCTCTACCCGTAACTTCCCGAACCGTTTAGGTACCGGCGCCAACGTCTATCTGGCCTCTGCCGAACTGGCGGCGGTCGCTTCTCTGCTGGGCAAACTGCCGACGCCGGAAGAGTATCAGACCTTCGTCGCTCAGGTTGATAAGACGGCGGAAGATACCTATCGCTACCTGAACTTTAACCAGCTGGATCAGTACACTGAAAAAGCTGACGGCGTGATCTTCCAGACCGCCGTGTAATCCGTTCGGTCAGCCCGGCTGACCGTTTGGCTACAAACTCTCCAATGCCCGCTGAACATTGCATCAGCGGGCATTTTTATTTTTAAACCTCCCACCCGTTGCGCTTTTTTTCTTCCTGTCTGCTGCGATAATTAGGTTATGGGTACAGTGCAGCGGTGACGCATTGCCCTTGCAGAGGAAAAGATTATGGATTACGAATTTCTGCGCGATATTACCGGTGTGGTAAAGGTGCGAATGTCGATGGACCACGAGGCGATTGGTCACTGGTTCAACGAAGAGGTGAAAGATAACCTGGCCCTTCTGGATGAAGTGGAACAGGCAGCGCGCACCGTGAAAGGCAGTGAACGTTCCTGGCAGCGGGCCGGCCATGAATATACGTTGTGGCTGGATGGCGAAGAAGTGATGATCCGCGCCAACCAACTGGAATTTTCCGGCGATGAAATGGAAGAGGGGATGAATTACTACGACGAAGAGAGCCTCTCTCTTTGCGGCGTGGAGGATTTCCTGAAGGTGGTTGCCGCATACCGTGAATTTATGCAGCAGCGTTAATCATTCGTTCGGTGCCGGGCGGCGCGGAACCCCGTAGGCCCGGCAAGCAAAAGCGCCGCCGGGCATTTCAGTCATTACACCGCAGGGATATTGCGGGCGTAATAAATTTCCCGCATCTCTTTCCACAGCAGGTCGGTAATCACCTTGCGCTCTTGTTCGCTTAACTCTTCCGGTTTGGTGTGGAACATGTAGTGTTTCAGATCGAACTCTTTCAGCATCATTTTGGTATGGAACATATTTTCCTGATAGACGTTCACGTCCACCATGTCATAGAGCGACTTCATATCTTCTGACATGAAGTTCTGAATAGAGTTGATTTCATGATCGATAAAATGCTTCATGCCGTTGATATCACGGGTGAAACCACGCACGCGATAATCAATGGTTACGATATCGGATTCCAGCTGGTGAATCAGGTAGTTCAGCGCCTTCAGCGGTGAAATCACTCCACAGGTGGAGACTTCAATATCGGCGCGGAAGGTGCACAGACCGCCTTCCGGATGGCTTTCCGGATAGGTATGCACGCAGATGTGGCTTTTATCGAGATGTGCGACCACGGTCTCAGGCAGCGGGCCCGGATGCTCGCTCTGATCGATAAGCTGCGGATCGATAGGCTCTTCGCTAACCAAAATGGTGACGCTTGCGCCCTGCGGTTCATAATCCTGGCGTGCGATGTTGAGTATGTTGGCGCCAATGATTGAACAGGTCTCGGAGAGGATTTCCGTCAGGCGGTTGGCATTATAGAGTTCATCGATATAGGCGATATAGCCATCGCGCTCTTCGGCGGTTTTAGCGTAGCAGATATCGTAAATACAAAAACTCAGGCTTTTAGTCAGGTTGTTGAAGCCGTGCAGCTTAAGCTTTTTCAATTTGGTTCACCTCCTCGTTTCAGGTTAGCTGGCGGTCAGCGCATCCAGCAGGTATTGCGGTAGCGCGAAAGCCGCGGTATGAATTGCCGGATTGTAATAACGGCATTGCAGCCCGGCGCTATGGAAGCGGGCCTGAATAATTTCCGTCGACAAATGACGCAGGGCTTCATTATCGGTCGCCCAGGCAAAGGTCATGATACCGCCATAGTAGGTCGGGATCGCCGCCTGGTAGAAGCTGACATCGGTGAAATAGTGGCTGAGTTTGCGATGGCTGCCTACCGCTTCATCCTGCTGCAGGAAGCTTACGCCGTTCTGGGCAACGAAAATTCCGCCGGGGTTCAGGCAACGTTTACAGCCAGCATAAAACGCCGAGGTAAAGAGGCTCTCACCGGGGCCGATCGGGTCAGTACAGTCGGAGATAATGACATCAAAAGTTTGTGACGTTTGGTTGACGAAGTTCACGCCGTCATCAATCACCAGCGTAAAGCGCGGGTCGTCATAGGCGCCGGCGTTATGGTTTGGAAGGTACTGACGGCAGAACGATACCACTCCGGCGTCGATTTCCACCATGGTAATGGTTTCGATATGTTGGTGGCGGGAGACTTCACGCAGCATCGCGCCATCGCCGCCGCCGATGATCAGCACGTGCTTTGCGTGACCATGGGCCAGCAGCGGAACGTGGGTCATCATTTCATGGTAAATAAACTCATCGCGCTCGGTGGTTTGCACCACGCCATCAAGCGCCATCACGCGGCCAAATGCCGCATTTTCGAAGATGATTAAATCCTGATGATCGGTCTTCTCATGGTACAGCACGTTATCAACGGTAAAATATTGACCAAAATGGTCGTGCAGCGTCTCATGCCACTGATTACTCTCGGCCATGGCTTACTCCTCCTTTGTTAACTTCTGTGGTGCCCACAAAGCGGGCACCCCATCATAGCCAACTATAGATAGAGATTGATATGGCGAATAGTGAACCTTCTACTGTTTGGCTGAACTCTCGCTAGCGTGAGGTTTTCGGCGCAGGTGTTTTGGGTTGTTGATCGCTATTGGGCCTGACGTCAACAATTCGGACGGTATACACCATCGTCGCGCCCGGCGGAATTTTTCCAGGGATCCCTTTGCTGCCGTAAGCCCGCTCCGGTGGAACCACGATAGTGATGGCGCCATGGTTATTCAGGCGTTTAAGCGGTTCACGGAAGGTCGGGGGATACTGACTTAGCGCCTGTGACCAGACCTTATCTTCGGCTTCCATATCGTTTATCACGGTACCGTCGATCAAGCTTTCTTTGATAACGACGGTGACGATATCGTTTTCACCGACCTTACCTTTGCCGGGGTAATCTATGCGGCTGTAAATACCCTCTTTAAGCGCTACGCCTTTCTGCGCGGCAAATTTCTGCTGATACGTTTTGCCTTCGCGGCGAGTTTGTTGCTCAAGCTTATCAATGTTTTTGTATAACCGCTGTGAGAGGTCGAAAAGCGCCTTATTGCGCGCTTGTTCATCCAGCGCCGGCTTACCGGCAAAAACATCGTTAATGCCCTTAATAACGGTCTCCTGTTGCAGATTTAACCCTTTCGCTGCCTGGCTGGACAGCGTTTTAAGCGCATCTTGCCCTATTGATACACCGACGGAGTATGCCTGCTGCTGTGGGGCATTACTGAGGTTTAGCGCGGATGATTTGGTTGCCGCGGTGGTGGTTTTTACTGCGGCGAGTTCGGCGCTCAGTTTCTGTTTCTCCGCCATTGCCGCAGCCAGCTTGTCGCTCAGGGCCTGCTTGTCTCTCTCCAGCGCGTTGAGCTTTACCGTTTGCGCCTGCAGAGAGGCGGCAGAGCGTTTGAGATTATCTGCGCCCTCGGCTTTTTCCTGCTGGAAGGTGCGGGCTTGCTGGACAAGCCGCTTGTTTTCCGTGTCCAGCGCGGTTATCCGGCCCTGAAGCTGTGCGATGGTTTTATTCAACGCTGAATTATCTACCGGCGCTGGCGTGACGGCGGGAGGTTGTGATTTTAGCTGTGCCTGCAGCTGGCGGATGGTCTTATCTTTGTCGGCGATGAGACTTTTTTGCGCGGCCAGTTTTTTTTGCAGTGCTGCCGTATTGTTCTCGCGGGCCCTGGCGGGTTTACTGACCTCCGATGCCGGAGGTATCTCTTTCTTCTCTTTGTTCTCTTTTTTCTCCTGCTGCTGGACATAGTTGAGAAACGCAGGCGCGCCGTCATCCGCTTGCGCATGACCAATAAAAAAGGACGCCAGCAAAATGAAGGCCAGCGTCAATATATTAAGGCGAATTATCATAGCGCCTGTCACTTCACCGCATTATCGCCGCGCATGACCAGACTATCGATCAGCGACTTTTCAATATCGGCGCAAAGCTTAATGGATTTAAATTGATACATGGAATCGATGCCCTGACGGGTGGGATCGGCGACTTTCGTTCGCACTGAATTATATTGCGACGCCGCACCTATCAGGGCGGTGAATTCACTACCCAGTCTTGAGGCTTCTTTCGGATTAACTTCTTTTAACGAATCCAACGCCTGGCGGCAGGCATTAAGCCGCTCCTGCTCAGCGGCCAGTCGCAGCTTTTCATTCTGTTGCGCATCGGTGGCGATGACGATTGGCGGCGTTATGGGAGCGTTAGCCTGACGATGTGCCTGGCAACCCGCTAACATGATAATAGCGAAGGGAAATAAGCGAAAAATAGGTGAGATATTCAAAATGTCATTCCATGGCAATAAGAGAGGTTGCCAGCGATTTTAATTGTCCTGTTGGTCTTTGCAATAAATGAGGAGTTGAATTATTTACTCTCGAATGTGATTTTTACGGATAAATTAAACTTTTGGTTAGTTAATAAAAATAAAGAAAAATAGGGGCGTGAAATAAAAAATATCGGTTAATGAATTCATATTTCGTCAATGCTGGTGGAGAGGGTGAGGCGTGAATACACAGATGCAGCCGCATCGCCGCGGCTGCAGATAGGCTTACTTCACATAGGCCAGCAGGCTGAGGGAGTCTCGGGCCAGAGCTTTGCATTTTTTGGCTGTTGGGATTTTGATACCGCTGAGATCGCGATAGCTGTCCTCACCTAATGCTTTCATATTAAAGCTGTCGTAGTTGCTGAGGTCCCATTGGTTTTGCTGGGCAAAAAAGACCAACGCGCGGCGAATTTGCGTATTTGGCAAATTTTGATAGCCGCAATCGTTTTTCAGGAATACAAATACCGCCGTTAAATCAGCCATATCTTCCGCTTCGGATTCACTTAATGCATAGCTATTGGCGGAGAGGGCGAGCAGGCTGCCAAACAGCATTGTTCTGAAAAACGTCTTCATTTTTTCTACCATTGAAACACGGACAATCAAAGTTAGCATACTTCTTTACACCACGCAGAGCTTTATTCACAAGCTTCTGCTTGACCTTCCCGTTGCGGGAGGGTTTAAGCTTAAATATTCACCAGCAGAATAAAAGGATGTGAAAATGCAACGTCGTGAGTTTATCAAATTAAGCGCCGCGCTTGGCGCGGTCAGCGCCTTACCGCTCTGGAGCCGTTCGGTATTCGCTGCTGGCCGTCCGGCTTTGCCGGTCCCGGATTTATTGACCGCCGATGCGCGCAATCGCATTACGCTGACGATTCAAGCCGGAAAGACGCAGTTTGGCCCGCATCTTGCGACGACCTGGGGTTATAACGGCAACCTCCTCGGGCCTGCGTTGAAGCTGAAGCAAGGTGAAGCGGTGACGGTAGATATTCATAACCGCCTGGCGGAGGAGACCACGGTCCACTGGCATGGGCTGGAAGTGCCTGGCGAAGTCGATGGCGGCCCGCAGGGCGTCATCGCCGCAGGAGCCTCAAGGACGGTGAGTTTTACGCCGACGCAGCGAGCGGCGACCTGCTGGTTCCATCCCCATCAGCATGGTAAAACCGGCCGTCAGGTCGCGATGGGGCTGGCGGGTTTGGTGCTGATTGAAGATGTCGAGAGCGGGCAATTACTGCTGCCGAAGCAGTGGGGAATTGATGATGTTCCGGTGATCGTGCAGGACAAAAGATTCAATGCCAATGGAGAAATAGATTACCAGCTCGATATCATGAGCGCCGCCGTTGGCTGGTTTGGCGATACCCTGTTGACTAACGGCGCGCTGTATCCCGAACACGCTCCGCCGCGCGGTTGGCTGCGCCTGCGTCTGCTTAATGGTTGTAATGCCCGCTCGCTGAATTTCGCTACCAGCGATCGCCGCCCAATGTATGTAGTAGCAAGCGACGGCGGCCTGTTGGCGGAACCGGTCAAAGTGAGCGAACTGCCGGTACTGATGGGCGAGCGCTTTGAGGTATTGATTGATACCCGCGACGGAAAGGCATTTGATCTCCTGACGCTGCCGGTGAGCCAGATGGGGATGGCGATTGCGCCATTTGATAAGCCGCAGCCGGTGCTTCGTATACAGCCGCTATTGATCCCGGCATCCGGTAAGCTACCCGATACTTTGGCGGCGATGCCCGCGCTGCCGTCACTGGAGGGAATGACGCAGCGCACGCTGCAACTGTCGATGGATCCTATGCTCGACATGATGGGAATGCAGGCGCTGATGAAGAAATATGGCGACCAGGCGATGTCCGGTATGAACCATGGGATGATGATGGATCATGGCGATATGGGCAATATGAATCACGGTCAGATGAAGAATATGAACCATGGCGGCGGAATGGGACATGGCGCTTCATCTGATAAGGGATTCGATTTCCATAACGCCAACCGTATCAACGGTAAAGCCTTTGATATGAATGTGCCGATGTTCGCCGCGGCCAGGGGGCAGTACGAGCGCTGGCTGATCTCCGGCAAGGGCGACATGATGCTGCATCCTTTCCATATTCATGGCACGCAATTCCGCATTCTGAGTGAAAATGGCCAGGCGCCAGCGGCGCATCGTCGCGGCTGGAAGGATACGGTAAGAGTGGAGGGCGGGGTGAGTGAAGTGCTGGTGAAGTTCGATCATCAGGCGCCCAGGGAGTTTGCCTATATGGCGCACTGTCATCTACTGGAGCATGAAGACACCGGGATGATGTTGGGGTTCACCGTTTAGGAGTGTGCGGCCTGCCGCCTTCTCCCTAGGGAAGGGTGCAAACAAAAAAACGGCAACTTTCGTTGCCGTTTTGCGTTTTATTTCGCGTCATCCGGTAACGCATAGGCAACGATGTAGTCGCCCATTTTAGTACCGAACGAGCCATGACCGCCGGCAGAGATGACAACGTACTGCTTGCCATTCACTTCATAGGTCATCGGCGTCGCCTGGCCACCTGCAGGCAGACGCGCCTGCCACAGTTTTTCACCATTACTCATGTTGTAAGCGCGCAGGTAGTTATCGGCGGTGGCGGCGATAAACAGCACGTTACCGGCGGTTGAGATCGGTCCGCCCAGCATCGGCATACCCATATTGAATGGCAGCGGGACAGGCAGCGGGAACGGCAGACTATCCTGCGGCGTACCTATGCGTTTTTTCCACACTACTTCGTTGGTCTTCAGATCCAGCGCCGAGATATAACCCCATGCCGGTTGTTTACACGGCAGGCCAAACGGCGACAGGAACGGGTTCAGCGTGACGCCGAACGGGACGCCATACTGCGGCTGAACGCCGGACTCGGTACCAGAGCCTTTCGCGTCTTTTGGCGGTTCCATCGGGTTGCCCGGGCCGCGTGGGATCAATTTAGAGACGAACGGCAGCGCCATCGGGTTGGCGATAGCCACCTGACGGTTTGGATCGACGGAGATACCGCCCCATTCAAACATCCCCAGGTTCCCCGGGAAGACCAGCGTGCCCTGTTCAGACGGTGGAGTGAAGATACCTTCATAGCGCATCTGATGGAAGATAACGCGGCACACCAGTTGGTCAAACATGGTGGCGCCCCACATATCTGCGCCGGTCAGGTCTTTCTTCGGACGGAAGCTCAGCTCGGAGAACGGCTGAGTTTTAGCAACATAATCGCCTTTCGCCGCACCTTGCGGAACCGGTTTTTCCGGCGCCGGGACCACCAGTTCGCCATTACGGCGATCCAGCACGAAGATGTTGCCGGTTTTGGCCGGAGCGTAAATCACCGGCACGGTTTTACCGTTCACATCAATGTCGGCCAGCGTCGGCTGCGACGGCATATCCATATCCCACAGATCGTGGTGTACGGTTTGGTAGCTCCATGCCAGTTTCCCGGTGGTTGCGTTCAGCGCTACGATAGAGCTGGCGTAACGTTCCTGTTCCGGCGTGCGATTGCCGCCCCAGATATCCGGCGTGGTAACGCCCATCGGCAGATAGACTAAATCTAGCTTCGCGTCATAGGCGGCAGGCGCCCAGGAGTTAGGTGAATTGAGTGTGAAGTGATGCTCATCGCTCGGGATCGCATTAGGGTCTTTCGCACCCGGGTCGAAGGCCCACAGCAGTTTACCGGTATTCACATCAAAGCCGCGGATTACGCCTGATGGCTCGCGGGTTGAGAAGTTATCGGTTACCGCGCCGGCAATGACGATAGTCTTATCGGTGATAATCGGCGGCGACGTCGGTTCATACATACCCGGCGTGGTTACCGGCATATTGGTTTGCAGGTTGAGAATGCCTTTGTTGGCAAAGGTTTCGCACAGCTTACCGTTGTCGGCGTTCACCGCGAACAGACGGCCATCGTTGACCGGCAGAATAATACGGCGCGGGCAGTCGGCGACGACGTCGGCAGGCGCGTTATCTGCTTTGGCTTCATGATAGGAGACGCCACGGCAGGTCACGTGCTGGAACGACGGATCGGCGTTCAGCTGCGGGTCAAAATGCCACTTCTCTTTACCGGTGGCCGCGTCAAGCGCGAACAGACGCTGGTGCGCGGTACACAGATACAGCATGTCGCCAACTTTAATCGGCGTCACTTCGTTAGTGATTTCACCCGGATCGTTCGGCTGCTTCAGGTCGCCGGTGCGGAATACCCAGGTTTCCTTCAGGTTCTTCACGTTATCGGTATTAATTTGCTTCAGCGGTGAATAACGCTGGCCTTCCTGGTTGCGGCCATAGGCCGGCCAGTCGCTATCGGCGACTGTAGAAATCGGCGCGGCCGGCGTCGCGTCAGCGCTCAGCGTACCGTTCACTTCCTGCGGGTCGTTAAAACCTGCCCAGGTCAGGATCCCGCCGCTAATCAGCAGGGCGATAACCAGACCGCCAACGGCGCCGGCGGAAGGGACCGGCAGACGACGCCAGACAAATGGCAGAATCAGCCAGATGCCGAAGAAGACCAGGATGTCGCTACGCGGCGTCAGCGCCCAGAAGTCGAAACCGACTTCCCATACCCCCCAAATCATGGTTGCCAGCAGCAGGGCGGCGTACAGCCACAGCGCAGCGCGCTTGCCGCGGAACAGCATAACGGTGACGGCCAGCATCACCAGGCCTGCGATAGGGTAGTACCAGGAACCGCCAATAGCGGCCAGCCATACCCCACCGATTAACAGATACAGGCCACAGAAGGCGGCAAACAGCGCCGTCAGCGTGACAAGTAACCGTGATTGTTGAGATTTTGTTTCTGCCATAGAAAGACACTCTTCAGTTGTTAATTTTTTAACTGCAATTAATTATAGGATTTAACAACTGTGATCGGAATCACAAATATGGCTTTATTATTCACTGCACCGAAGATTTCGTTTTGCTGGTATACTGTATCGCTTGCCGGTCAACGTCGATGTGAAAGCAACGGCTTTGAAGATTTATCCTAAGAATCAAATGGTTAGTTTAATGAAACATACTGTAGAAGTGATGATCCCGGAAGCCGAGATCAAAGCGCGTATCGCCGAACTGGGTCGTCAAATTAATGAACGCTACAAAGACAGCGGCAGTGAAATGGTGCTGGTGGGTCTGCTGCGCGGTTCATTTATGTTTATGGCTGACCTGTGCCGTGAGGTTCAGGTGCCGCATGAAGTCGACTTTATGACCGCCTCCAGCTATGGCAGCGGCATGTCCACCACCCGCGATGTCAAAATCCTTAAAGACCTGGATGAAGATATTCGCGGTAAAGACGTATTGATCGTCGAAGACATCATCGATTCCGGCAACACCCTGTCTAAAGTGCGCGAAATCCTCAGCCTGCGCGAGCCGAAATCACTGGCTATCTGTACGCTGCTGGATAAACCAAGCCGTCGTGAAGTGAACGTCCCGGTGGAGTTTGTCGGTTTTGCCATTCCGGATGAGTTCGTAGTGGGCTACGGTATCGACTACGCTCAGCGCTATCGTCATCTGCCGTATGTCGGCAAAGTGATCCTGCTGGACGAGTAATTATTGTTGCGGTCCCGGATAGGGCGAGCGCCTTATCCGGGGCGGTGAGGGCGGCGGCTATTTATGGTTGGCGTGCTTGCTCTTGAGATTGGAAATCCCGTGGCGATAGCGCTGCTCGAGGGTTTCCCGGCTGACGGCGGTGACATCAAGATCGCGCAGTAGTCCGTCGTGAATACCATAAGCCCAACCGTGGATCGTCACTTTTTGTCCACGTTTCCACGCCGACTGCATGATCGTCGAGTGTCCCAGGTTGTATACCTGCTCCATCACGTTCAGTTCGCAAAGTGTATCCAGACGCCGCTCTTCCGGCATCTCACCGAGCAGCGAACTGTGTTTAAACCAGATATCGCGAATGTGTAGCAGCCAGTTATCAATAAGCCCCAATTCCGGGTTTTCGACCGCCGCCTGTACACCGCCGCAGCCGTAGTGGCCGCAGATAATAATGTGTTCGACTTCCAGCACGTCAACGGCGTATTGCACCACCGACAGACAGTTCAGGTCGGTGTGGATCACCAGATTGGCAACGTTACGGTGCACGAACAACTCACCGGGTTCCAGGCCGGTTAAGCGCTCTGCGGGGACGCGGCTATCGGAACAGCCAATCCACAGAAAACGCGGTTTCTGCGCCTGCGACAATTTCGCAAAGAAGCCGGGGTCCTCTTCCACCAGCATTTTTGACCATAGTGCATTATTGCTGATGAGTGTATCTATATCATTCATGGACGTTTACGGCCTGTAACCAAGTAAGTGCGTTGCGCTAATATAGGGTAAGCTCACCTTTTTGAAAACATTACATCACGTGTGATGACACGAGAAGAGATATTTAATGACCATTGCTCTGGAATTAAAACAGCTCAAGAAAACCTATCCCGGCGGGGTTCAGGCGCTGAAAGGCATTGACCTGCAGGTTGAAGCCGGCGACTTTTATGCGCTGCTGGGCCCGAACGGCGCGGGGAAATCCACGACTATCGGCATCATTAGTTCGCTGGTCAATAAAACCTCCGGTCAGGTTAACGTATTTGGTTACGACCTGGAAAAAGATGTGGTGAACGCCAAACGCCAGCTCGGGCTGGTGCCGCAGGAGTTCAACTTCAACCCGTTCGAAACCGTACAGCAAATCGTGGTTAACCAGGCGGGTTACTATGGCGTTGAGCGTAAAGAAGCGATCTTGCGTAGCGAAAAGTATCTGAAACAGCTCGATCTGTGGGAAAAGCGCAATGAACGCGCGCGTATGCTCTCCGGTGGGATGAAGCGCCGCCTGATGATTGCCCGCGCGCTGATGCATGAGCCGAAGCTGCTCATCCTTGATGAACCCACCGCCGGGGTTGATATCGAACTACGTCGCTCGATGTGGGGGTTCCTCAAAGATCTCAACGATAAAGGCACCACCATTATCCTCACGACCCACTATCTGGAAGAAGCGGAAATGTTGTGCCGCAATATCGGCATTATCCAGAGCGGCGAGCTGGTGGAAAACACCTCAATGAAGGCGCTGCTGGCAAAGCTGAAATCGGAAACCTTTATCCTCGATCTGGCGCCGAAAAGCCCGCTGCCGACCCTCGATGGATATCAATACCGGCTGGTTGATACCTCGACGCTGGAAGTTGAAGTCCTGCGCGAGCAGGGGATTAACAGCGTTTTCGCCCAGCTAAGCGCCCAGGGCGTGCAGGTATTAAGTATGCGTAACAAGGCCAACCGTCTGGAAGAGCTGTTTGTCACGCTGGTGCACGACAAAAAAGGAGAATCAGCATGATGCAGCTTTACTGGGTCGCGCTGAAAAGCATCTGGACCAAAGAGATCCACCGGTTTATGCGTATCTGGGTTCAGACGCTGGTGCCGCCGGTGATCACCATGACCCTCTATTTCGTCATCTTTGGCAATCTGATCGGCTCGCGGATCGGCGAGATGCACGGTTTTACCTACATGCAGTTTATCGTGCCGGGGCTGATTATGATGGCGGTGATCACCAACGCCTACGCCAACGTCGCCTCGTCGTTCTTTAGCGCCAAGTTCCAGCGCAACATTGAGGAACTGCTGGTGGCGCCGGTGCCAACCCACGTGGTGATCGCCGGTTACGTCGGCGGCGGGGTGGCGCGCGGGCTGTGCGTCGGGATTCTGGTTACGGCTATCTCGCTGTTCTTCGTCCCGTTCCAGGTTCATTCCTGGTTGTTCGTCGCCCTGACGCTGATTTTGACGGCAATCCTGTTCTCGCTGGCAGGCCTGCTCAATGCGGTATTTGCGAAAACCTTCGACGACATCAGCCTGATCCCGACTTTCGTGCTGACACCGCTGACCTATCTTGGCGGGGTGTTCTATTCGCTGACGCTGTTGCCGCCGTTCTGGCAGGCGCTGTCGCATTTGAACCCGATCGTCTACATGATTAGCGGCTTCCGTTTTGGCTTCCTCGGCATTCATGACGTTCCGCTGGCGACCACCTTTGGCGTGCTGGTAGTGTTTATCGTGGCCTTCTATATTCTGTGCTGGTATCTGATCCAGCGCGGGCGCGGCCTGCGTAGCTAATCCTCTCTGCTAGCGCCCCGCTAATTTCACTGTGGCGGGGCGCTAAGCGGTAATTTTTGATACCCATCACCCCATCTCAACGCTTGCCCTGCTAAATTGTTTGCCTGCTAAGGAGGTAGGCGATGTTAGGTTGGGTAATTACCTGTCATGATGAGCTGGCGCAGGAGATGCTGGATCGTCTGGAGAAAAAGTTTGGCCCGCTGGCGCAATGTCGGGCGGTGAATTACTGGCGAAATCTGAGCGTCAATATGCTGAGCCGCATGATGTGCGACGCGCTGCATGCCACAGACTGCGGCGATGGGGTGATTTTTCTCACCGATAAAACCGGCGCTGCGCCGTATCGCGCCGCTGCGCTGATGAGTCACAAACACACCCACTGTGAAGTCATTTCCGGCATTCGCTATCCATTGCTGGAGGAAATGTATTTACAGCGCTATACCCTCAGCAGTGACGCCTTCCGTAATGCTATCGTTAGCGCCGGAGGCCCCACGGTGAGCAGCCTGTGGCATCAGCAGCAAAAGAACCCGCCTTTTCGTCTCCTGCATGATACGTTCGGAAATTAGGCATTAGCATTGATGCCGCTTTTGTTACAATGGCGGCATTCAGGTTTACCGGTTCGATGCGCATGTTTGCCCGAGTCATTACATTGTTCCTTTTTCTGGCATCTGCCAGCGTTTCCGCCAGTCTGCTCAGCCAGCAGGGCGTTCCCGCACGCTATATGCAAGTCACGGAAGATGCCGATATCTGGGCGCAGGTCGGCAACCATGTGGTGAGCGTCGGCAATGTTCGCGCCGGGCAGATCCTTGCCGTGGTGCCGACCACGGCAGACTATTATGAATTCAATTTCGGCTTCGGTACCGGTTTTATTGATAAAGGACATCTGGGGGCGGTGCAGGGCGCAAAACGGGTTGAGGATAGCCTGGGCGATTTACGCCAGCCATTGAGCAACCAGAACCTGCTGACCTGGAAAGATACGCCGGTATACGATGCGCCATCAGTGGGCAGCCCGCCGTTTGGTACATTAGCGAATAACCTGCGCTATCCCATTATCAGCAAGCTGAAAGATCGCCTTAATCAGACCTGGTATCAGATTCGAATCGGCAACCGGCTGGCGTGGGTGAGTAGTCTGGATGCGCAGGAGGATAACGGCATTCCGCTACTGACTTATCACCATATTCTGCGTGATGAAGAAAATAGCCGTTTTCGCCATACCTCCACCACCACTTCGGTGCGCGCTTTCAGTAACCAGATGACCTGGTTGCGTGACCAGGGTTATACCACCCTGACGATGTATCAACTGGAAGGGTATCTGCGTAACAAGGTGAATCTGCCTGCGCGCTCGGTGGTGATTACCTTTGATGATGGCCTCAAGTCGGTGAATCGCTACGCTTATCCGATCCTCAAGCAGTACGGCTTCCACGCGACGGCGTTTATTATCTCGTCGCGGATCAAACGTCATCCGCAAAAGTGGGATCCGAAATCACTGCAGTTTATGAGTATCTCTGAGCTCCGGCAGATTCAGGACGTGTTTGATGTACAGTCGCATACCCATTTTCTGCACCGGGTCGATGCCGCCCGTCACCCGATATTGCTCAGCCGGAATTATCACAACATTCTCTTTGATTTCGAGCGTTCCCGGCGGGCGCTGAGTCAGTTTAATCCGCACGTGCTGTATCTTTCGTATCCGTTCGGCGGCTATAACGCCACGGCGGTCAAGGCGGCGAACGATGCCGGCTTTCATCTGGCGGTAACGACGGTGAGAGGGAAGGTGAAACCGGGGGATAATCCGTTCCTGCTGAAGCGGTTGTATATCTTACGTACCGATTCGCTGGAGACGATGTCGCGGCTTATCAGCAATCAGCCGCAAGGGTAAACCGGCGCTGCGGCTGAGCGCAGCGCCGTAAGAATCAGGCGACCTGCACCGGAATAGCTTTCGCCTGGCGCTTCATTTCGTTATCGCCTTCGAAATAGGCGACTTTCGGCTGCCAGGTGCGGGCTTCTTCGTCAGACATGGTCACGAAGCTGGCGATAATGAGGATATCGCCGACGCTTGCGCAGTGCGCCGCAGCGCCGTTGACGGAGATAATCTTCGAACCACGCTCGGCGGCGATCGCATAAGTTGAGAAACGGTTACCGTTGGTCACGTTCCACAGATGAATGGCTTCATTTTCCAGAATACCGGCCGCTTCGAGGAAATCCTGGTCAATGGCGCAGGAACCTTCGTAATGCAGGTCAGCCTGCGTGACTTTAACGCGATGGAGCTTGCCCTGCAGCATATTACGCATCATAACTTCTACCTTCCAACCTTTATGTAGCAAAGCGGACACGGCATCCGCTTTGAGAAAATAACCCGATTTTTCGTTCCAGGCTACTGGCCCAGCTCGACGATTTTGTTATCAATCAGGCGCGCCTGGCCCAGCCATGCCGCCATCAGGATCACCGCGCGTTTGCTGGCTTCCGTTAGCTCCAGCAGAGTGTCGGCATCGCGGATCTGGATATCGTCGGCACGAAAACCTGATTCATTGAGCTCCTGCTCGGCGATGGCAATGATTTCCTCAAGGTTACGCTCGCCTGCGGCAAGTTTGCCCGCTACCGTACTCAGCACTTTGTACAGACCGGGGGCGATTTTACGCTGCTCGGCGGTCAGATAACCGTTACGTGAGCTCAGCGCCAGGCCGTCTTTCGCGCGGATAATCGGCACGCCGACGATCTCAATGTCGTAGCCCATATCGGCGACCATTTTGCGGATCAGCGCCAGCTGCTGGAAATCTTTCTCGCCGAAGCAGGCGACATCCGGCTGCACCAGGTTGAATAGTTTGCTGACAATGGTCGAGACGCCGCGGAAGTGGCCAGGGCGGCTGGCGCCTTCCAGCATGGTAGACAGGCCAGGAACGTCAACGAAAGTCTGTCCTTCAGTACCCTGCGGATAAATTTCCGCCGGCGCCGGAGCAAAGACAAAGTCGACCTTGCGCTTGTTCAGCTTTTCGCAATCCTCCTGCAGGGTGCGCGGATAGCGCGCCAGATCGTCCGGGCGGTCAAATTGCATCGGATTCACGAAGATACTGACCACCACGACATCCGCGCAGGCTTTGGCTTCATCGACCAGCTTCATATGGCCATCGTGCAGGTTGCCCATGGTGGGAACCAGCGCAATGCGCTTGCCTTCCTGGCGTAAACGACGGATATGCTGGCGCAGCAGCGGCAGGGTTTCAATTATCAGCACAACAAGACTCCTTAATGGAAACTATGTTCTTCGCCCGGATAGGCCCCGGATTCAACTTCGGCAATATACTGCCGTACCGCGGCGCGGATGTCGCCCGCTTCTGCGAGGAAATTCTTGGCGAATTTAGGAATATGGCCGCCGGTGATCCCGAAAGCGTCATGCATCACCAGAATTTGCCCGTCGGTCACGTTGCCTGCGCCGATGCCGATAACCGGGATCGTCAGCGCTTCGGTGATGCGTTTTGCCAGCTCTACCGGCACGCACTCCAGCACCAGCAGCTGCGCGCCGGCCGCTTCCAGGGCTAATGCGTCATCAAACAGCGCCTGCGCCGCATCGCCGCGGCCCTGAACTTTATAGCCGCCGAACACGTTGACCGACTGCGGCGTCAGGCCGAGGTGGCCGCAAACCGGTACCGCGCGCTCCGCCAGCATCCTGACGGTATCAGCCAGCCAGGCGCCGCCTTCAAGTTTGACCATATTGGCGCCGGCACGCATCACGACGGCGGCATTTTCGAAGGTTTGCTCCGGCGTGGCGTAGGCCATGAACGGCAGGTCGGCGAGCAGCAGGCTGTTCGGCGCGCCGCGGCGCACAGCACGGGTATGGTAAGCGATATCGTCAACGGTCACCGGCAGCGTGGAATCGTGTCCCTGTACCGTCATCCCCAGCGAATCGCCCACCAGCAGGACGTTAATGCCTTCGTCGGCAAAAAGCTTAGCGAAACTGTAGTCGTAGGCGGTGATAGTGGCGAAGCGCTTTTTCTCCTGTTTGCATTTCTGCAGCAGGGCAATGGTGGTCGGTTTCATAACGTTTCCTGATGATGAAAGTCATATTAACCGGCATTCTAACAGCAGCATTCAGGGGGGCAATGATTTTGGGCAACCGATTACCACTATCGCCGTAAATGCTAAAAAAGGGAGTAGGGGTTACCAGATGGCAGGCTTTTCGGCGCCCAGATTTTCCAGCGCGGTGCGAAGGGCGAGGCCATCGGGGAAGTGGAGCAGCGGGGCGATTTCAAACAGTGGCCAGAGCATAAAACCGCGATTTTTCATATCGTAGTGCGGCACCGTCAGGCGCTCGCTGTTAATGATTGCGTCGCCAAACAGCATGATGTCGAGGTCCAGCGTACGCGGCCCCCAGCGTTCGGCTTTGCGCACCCGCCCCTGCTGCAGTTCGATGCGCTGAGTGTGATCGAGCAGCGCTTCTGGCGCTAGCGAGGTTTCAAGCGCGACGGCGGCATTGAGATAGTCAGGCTGATCCTGCGGCCCCAGCGGTGGCGTACGGTACAGTGAAGATACGCTCACCACGCGGCTGTCCGGAATGTCGGCCAGCGCGCGGATAGCCGCATTCACTTGTTCGAGCGGCGAGGCGAGATTACTGCCAATGGCGATATAGACCAGGGTCATGCGTTACCCTGACGCGGCGCGCGTTTACGCGGGCGGCGATGGCGGCGGCGCGGAGCCGGATCGTCGCCGAGGTCGTTGAGCATATCTTTCTGTTCCGGCGGCGCGGCCACCTGGAACTCGCCCCACCATTTGGCCAGGCGCTGCAGTTCGTGGTTGTTCTCGGCGCCTGCGCGCAGTTCAAGCAGGTCATAGGCGGCGCGGAACTTCGGATGCTCCATGAGTTTCCACGCGCGTTTGCCCTGACGGCGGGACATACGAAGCTGCAACTGCCAGATGTCGCGCACCAGGGTGGTGATGCGTTTAGGGATCGCCAGCGTCCGGCAGGCTTCATCCAGCACGTCATTCATTGCCAGCGCGAAGGCGTCGTAATAGGCCAGCCCGCTCTCCTGCGCGATTTTCTGCGCCATTTCCAGCAGCGGATACCAGAACATGACCGCGAACAGGAATGCCGGGTTAACGCGCATATCGTTATGCAGGCGGTTATCGGTGTTCTTCAGCACCTGAATGATGATGCGTTCCATCGGGCTATCGCCGCGCTCGGTGAAGTAGCGGGTGATCGTCGGGAACAGCGGCTGGAACAGGCTGTATTCGCGCAGCAGCTGGTAGGTTTCATAACCATAACCCGCCTGCAGCAGTTTCAGCACTTCTTCAAACAGACGCGCCGGCGGTACGTCGTGCAGCAGGGTAGCCAGACGTGGGATTGGCTCGGCGCTTTCGGCGCTGATGCGCATATGCAGTTTGGCGGCGAAACGAACCGCGCGCAGCATGCGCACCGGATCCTCACGGTAACGGGTTTCCGGGTCGCCAATCAGGCGTATCACCCCTTCCTGCAGATCGCGCATTCCACCAACGTAGTCGCGTACGGTGAAGTCCGCCACGCTGTAATAAAGGCTATTGATGGTGAAGTCGCGGCGCTGGGCATCCTCTTCGATAGAGCCGAAGATGTTATCGCGCAGCAGCATGCCGTTCTGGCCGCGCTGGGAGGTGACGCGGTCGTTGGTGTGGCCTTCGTGATGGCCGCGGAAGGTGGCGACCTCAATGATTTCCGGCCCGAACATCACGTGCGCCAGGCGGAAGCGACGGCCCACCAGGCGGCAGTTGCGGAACAGTTTACGTACCTGGTCCGGGGTCGCGCTGGTGGTGACGTCAAAATCTTTTGGTTTCTTGCCCAGCAGCAGGTCGCGAACGCCGCCGCCGACCAGGTAAGCTTCGTAGCCCGCCTTGTTCAGTCGATAGAGCACCTTGAGCGCGTTTTCACTGATATCTTTGCGGGAAATTGCATGCTGTTCACGCGGGATCACCGTCATATGCGTTTGTTCGACGGCGGCAGCCTCTGCCTCGCGCTCTTCACGGCTTAGCACCTTGCGGCAAAAATTAGCGACTCGGGTAAAAATGGTGCACCTCGTAGTGTCAGACGAACTTCGGATAAAACATTACTCTATGGGCTTCAGGTTGCATTTAAACGGCAAATTCAGGGGCAACCTGAAGGGCGACGAGCAAAAATAGCGGCTAATCATAGCTCAGCGGGAGCCATTTGAGAATGCTGGATTTTTGCTGGCTGCCAGTTGGCTATCGCTTGTTTGAGTAAATCGTCAATACTCAGGGCTTGCCAATCCTCAACGACATCCTGATTCAAAAATGTTAATGCCCGCACAATTTCCGGGCGCGGATCGCCCTCCGGCAAGGCCGGGGCGTGGTTCTGTTTTGAGAGCTTATTACCTTCGGCATTCAGCGCCAGCGGCAGGTGTACGTAATCTGGTACAGGCCAGCCAAAGTGTTGATACAGCGAAATTTGTCGTACCGTTGGCTCGATGAGATCGGCGCCGCGGACGATTTCGCTGACCCCCTGAAAATGGTCGTCAACCACTACCGCCAGGTTATAGGCGAACAGCCCATCGCGACGATGGATGATGAAATCTTCCCGCGCCAGCGGTTCGTCGGCGACGAGGGTCCCGCGCAACTGGTCATAAAATTCCAGTACCGGACGGGTCTGGCGCAGGCGCAGCGCGGCGTTTTCGGCGCCAAGGCGCAAATCGCGACAGTGACCGTCGTAGATCCCGCCGACGCTGTGAATGCGCGCGCGGGTGCAGGTGCAGTAGTAGCAGAGATCCCGATCGCGCAGCCAGGCGAGGCGCTCACGATAGGCATCGTGCCGCTGGGACTGCCACAGTACCTCGCCGTCCCAGTGCAGACCGTAGTGATCGAGCTGTCGCAAAATGGTGTCGGCGGCGCCGGGAACTTCCCGCGGCGGGTCAATATCTTCAATGCGTACGCGCCAGATACCGCCTTTCGCCCGCGCCTGTAGATAGCTGCCAAGGGCGGCGATTAATGAGCCGAAGTGGAGTTCGCCGGAAGGTGAGGGAGCAAAGCGCCCTATATAGTCTGAATCGGTCATGTTAAACACAAGGGGAATCAGGCGGGAGAAACTCCCGCCAGAGAGTGAGGTAGCTGGGAATTAACCCGCCATCTGTTTTTCGCGAATTTCCGCCAGCGTCTTGCAGTCGATGCACAGGTCAGCTGTTGGACGCGCTTCCAGACGGCGAATGCCAATCTCCACGCCACAGGATTCGCAGAAGCCGAAGTCTTCGTCTTCGACTTTTTTCAGTGTTTTCTCAATCTTCTTGATGAGTTTACGTTCGCGGTCGCGGTTACGCAGCTCCAGGCTGAACTCTTCTTCCTGCGCGGCACGATCGACCGGGTCCGGGAAGTTAGCAGCTTCATCCTGCATATGCGTTACGGTGCGATCCACTTCATCCCTGAGTTGATTACGCCATGCTTCAAGAATGCGCTTGAAGTGCGCCAGCTGGGCTTCGTTCATATACTCTTCGCCCGGCTTCTCTTGGTACGGCTCCACCCCAGCGATGGCGAGAATACTCAGGGACGATGTTTTACGGTTTTGCCCTTCTTGCATGTTGCTTCTCCTTAACACGCACTATCGATCCCCATGTGGGGGAAAAATCAGGCCGCTATAAATAGCAGATGCTTTTCCGGATAGCAATTATCTAAACGTTACACTTGACAACGCTGTGAAGAAAAGCGTATTTGCGCTCGCGAACCGGACACAATTTAGCCTTTTAATTACCGGGGGTTAACGCCACGGCGATCGGCTTATTCAGAGTCATCATTTTGGTAGAAAGTTCCGCTTTCCAGGCGAGAATTTCTACCCCCTTTTCCTGCGCCTCTATCAACAGCTGTGCGTATTTGGCATCAATATGATGCGCGGGTGAGAAACGGTCTATCGCCGAATGCAGCACGGCGAATAAAATCACGGCCCGATGGCCCGCGGCAGCGACGCTCATGAGTTCCCGCAGGTGCTTCTGACCGCGTGCGGTAACGGCATCGGGAAAATAACCGTACTCTTTTTCCGCCAACGTAACCGATTTCACTTCAATATAGCAGTTACGGCGGTCTTCTGCCTGTAACATAAGGTCGATTCGGCTATTTTCTTCACCATATTTTACTTCGCTTTTCAGAATGTTATACCCGGCAAGCTCAGGGATATTTCCGGCGAGTACCGCTTCCTTCGCCAGGGTATTTGCCCGCAAGGTGTTAACGCATATGACGGCTCCCTGCCGGGTTTCAGTTAATTCCCAGGTATGCGCATATTTACGTTTAGGATTATCGGAAGTGGAATACCAGACGGTATCTCCCGGCGCGGCGCAGCCGGTCATGGCGCCGGTATTCGGGCAGTGCAGCGTCAGCGCCTGGCCCTCCGGCGTGATGACATCGGCCAGAAACCGTTTGTAACGTTTAAGCAAAGTGGCGGACTGCAAAGGCGGAGTGAACAGCATCAGAGTTCCCTGGTAAATGGATAACGTTCCAGCGCGTTGTAGCGGGTGCGCCCGCGGATAAAGCTGGACTCATAAAGCACGAATTCGTTGACCGGCACCTGCCAGCAAAAACCCGGCGGCGGGATCGGCACCGCGTGGCGGGCGTCGCGCAGGAGGGTGATATGCGGATGAAACGGCTGCGGGCTTTGATAGCAGCCGCTCCGCGCCGCCTGAGCGCGCAGCATATTTGCCAGTTGCAGCATGCCGCGCGGCGGCTGGCGGGTACCGAGCCAGACTACGCGCGAACGCAGCCACTGGCCGGCGTCGTCGAGCGTCAGGGTAAAGGGCGGTTGCTGAATGCGTCCGGCCATCGCCGACAGCGCGCGCTGTTTTTCAGCGCTGACGTCGCCGAGAAACGCCAGCGTCAGATGCAGGTTATCGGCGGCGACCGGCCTTCCGGCATCGTCGGCAAAATGGGTGGCGCGCCAGTGAATAATCTGTTTCTGTATCGCTTTCGGCAGTTCAAGAGCGAAAAACAGCCGTTTCGGCTCGGACATGATAGAGACTCGGTAATGAATTACGGGGATGCTACAATGCTTGCCCTCGAATGTTAACCTCCGGAGCCCTTCGTGTCCTCATTGCCGGTTGCCGCAATTCTTCCCGAACTTCTTTCCGCCCTGCAGCAGGCGCCGCAGGTGTTGCTTAATGCGCCTACCGGCGCGGGTAAATCAACCTGGCTGCCGTTACAGATCCTCGCCGACGGCAACATTGATGGCCGGATTATTCTGCTGGAGCCGCGGCGGCTGGCGGCACGTAACGTCGCTCAGCGCCTGGCGGAGCTACTGGGAGAAAAACCGGGAGAAACGATAGGCTACCGGATGCGCGCTGAAAGCTGCGTAGGGCCAAATACCCGCCTGGAAGTGGTCACCGAAGGGATCTTAACCCGCACTTTGCAGCACGATCCGGAACTTTCCGGCGTGGGGCTAGTGATCCTCGATGAATTTCATGAACGTAGCCTGCAGGCGGATTTGGCGCTGGCGTTGTTGCTGGACGTCCAGCAGGGGCTGCGTGACGATCTCAAGTTGCTGATCATGTCGGCGACGTTGGATAACGATCGTCTGCAGCGCCTGTTGCCGGAGGCGCCGGTGGTGGTTTCCGAAGGGCGCGCGTTCCCGGTTGAACGTCGCTTTGCGCCGCTGGCGAGCCATCAGCGTTTTGCCGAAGCGGTAGCGATCGCCGCCGCGGATCTGCTGCGTGAGGAGCAGGGCTCGATGCTGTTATTCCTGCCCGGCGTTGGCGAAATTCAGCGCGTACAGGAACAATTGAGCGAGCGTGTAGCCAGCGATGTGCTGTTATGTCCGTTATACGGTGCGCTGCCGCTGAGCGAACAGCGCAAAGCGATTCTCCCGGCGCCTGCCGGGATGCGCAAAGTGGTGCTGGCGACTAATATCGCTGAAACCAGTTTGACGATCGAAGGCATTCGCCTGGTGGTCGACAGCGCTCAGGAACGGGTCGCGCGCTTCGATCCGCGCACCGGCCTGACCCGGCTAATCACCCAGCGGATAAGCCAGGCGTCAATGACCCAGCGCGCCGGTCGAGCCGGGCGTCTGGAGCCGGGGATCTGCCTGCATCTGCTGGCGAAAGAGCAGGCGGAGCGCGCGGCGGCGCAGAGCGATCCGGAAATTCTGCAAAGCGATCTGTCGGGGCTGCTGCTGGAGTTGCTGCAGTGGGGCTGCCGCGATCCGGCCGAGCTTCGCTGGCTGGATCTACCGCCGGCGATCAATCTGGCGGCGGCGCGGCGTCTGTTGACGGCGTTATCGGCGCTGGAGGGCGAACGCCTTTCGGCTCACGGGCGCCAAATGGCGATGCTGGGTAATGACCCGCGTCTGGCGGCCATGCTGACAGCGGCCGATTCCGCGGATGATGCGGCGACGGCGGCGAAACTCGCCGCTATTCTTGAGGAGCCGCCGCGCGGCGGCAATAGTGACTTAGGCGCCGCGTTTGCGCGCCAGCAGGGCAACTGGCAGCAGCGGACGCAGCAGTTATTGAAGCGGCTGGCCAGCCGCGGCGGTCAGCCAGACGCTGCGCGGATGGCGGCGTTGCTGGCCCCAGCCTTTGCCGACCGGATTGCCCGTCGACGCGGCCAGGAAGGGCGCTATCAGTTGGCTAACGGCATGGGGGCGATGCTGGATGCCGATGACGCGCTCGGTCGTCACGAATGGCTAATTGCGCCGCTGCTACTACAGGGCAGTTCGGCGCCCGATGCGCGAATTTTGCTGGCGCTGCCGCTGGATATTGACCAACTGGTGGCGCAGCGTCCTGAGCTGATACAGTGCTCCGATACCGTGGAGTGGGATGAAGCGCAGGGGACGCTAAAAGCCTGGCGGCGTAGCTGCATTGGCCAGCTGGTGATAAAAACTCAGCCGTTGGCGAAACCGTCGGAAGCGGAGCTGCACCAGGCGATGCTCAACGGTATTCGCGATAAGGGGCTCGGGGTATTGAACTGGACGCCGGAGGCTGAACAACTGCGCCTGCGGCTGCACTGCGCCGCGCAGTGGCTGCCGGAAGCGGACTGGCCCGCCGTTGATGACGCATCGCTGTTAGCTTCGCTGGAGGCGTGGCTGTTGCCGCAGATGACCGGGGTGCATTCGCTTCGGGCGCTCAAGGCGGTAGACCTGCGGCAGGCGCTGCAAAACTGGCTGCCGTGGACGTTACGCCAGAAGCTGGATAGCGAGCTGCCGACCCATTACACGGTGCCGACCGGCAGCCGTATCGCTATTCGCTATCATGAAGATAACCCGCCGGCGCTGGCGGTACGGATGCAGGAGATGTTCGGCGAGGCGGCGACGCCGCGCATTGCCGAAGGACGGGTTCCCCTGGTGCTGGAGTTACTCTCGCCGGCGCAGCGACCATTACAAATTACCCGGGATTTAAGCGCCTTCTGGCAGGGGGCATACCGCGAGGTGCAAAAAGAGATGAAAGGGCGCTATCCGAAACATGTCTGGCCGGATGACCCGGCGAACACCGCCCCCACCCGGCGGACGAAAAAATACTCCTGAGGCGCCGCGCCCTTGCTGTGGGCGTGGTTCCGAAAATCGCTGGCCACAGTCACGCGGCGCAACATTTATGTTATTAAAAAACATCATATTTTACCGTTTATCGCGTTTTACGGTTGTAAAATGCTGGTTAAGAATGGCGCGGATTAGTGCTATTCTCTGTGGCCTGGACAATTCGTGCTATGTCCGGAGATATTCTTCAGCTTAAACAGATAATTATATGATTTGTTTAATGAATTATTCTTCGAAGATGATATGAAAGACGTCGGCCGCGGCAGCGCGGCGGGTGTGAAATTGAGAGATATCTTCTTCCTCCTGCAGGGGGAAGTATTGAGAATCAGGCCTTTACGCCTGAAAGTTGCGGAGAAAAAGCATGGCGGGAGATGACCGCGAGCCTATCGGACGTAAAGGGAGACCTTCACGCCCGGCAAAACAAAAAGTCACCCGTCGCCGGGTCCGGGAAGAGGACTACGACGATGATTACGATGACGATTATGAGGATGAACGACCAATGCCGAAGAAAGGAAAGGGCAAAGGCAACAAGCCTCGTCGTAAGCGCAGCTGGCTGTGGCTGCTGGTTAAGCTGGGGATTGTCTTTGCGGTAATTATTGCCGCCTATGGCGTCTACCTCGACCAGAAAATTCGCAGCCGTATTGACGGTAAAGTCTGGGAACTGCCGGCGGCAGTGTATGGCCGGATGGTCAACCTTGAGCCGGATATGCAGATCAGCAAAAACGAGATGGTGCGCCTGCTTAATGCGACCCAGTACCGTCAGGTCAGCGCAATGACGCGTCCTGGCGAATACACCGTACAGGCTAACAGTATCGAGATGATCCGCCGTCCGTTCGATTTCCCGGATAGCAAAGAGGGGCAGGTGCGCGCGCGTCTGACCTTCGATGGCGATCATCTGGATACCATCGAGAATATGGATAACAACCGTCAGTTCGGTTTCTTCCGTCTCGACCCGCGCCTGATCACTATGCTGCAGTCGGCGAACGGCGAGCAGCGCCTGTTCGTGAAGCGCAGCGGTTTCCCGGATCTGCTGGTGGATACGCTGCTGGCGACCGAAGACCGCCACTTCTATGAGCATGACGGCATCAGCCTGTACTCAATGGGCCGCGCGGTGCTGGCGAACCTGACGGCGGGGCGTACGGTGCAGGGGGCGAGTACCCTGACCCAACAGCTGGTGAAGAACCTGTTCCTGTCCAGCGAGCGCTCCTACTGGCGTAAGGCCAACGAAGCCTATATGGCGCTGATTGTTGACGCCCGTTACAGCAAGGATCGTATCCTTGAGCTGTATATGAACGAGGTGTACCTCGGTCAGAGCGGCGATAATGAAATACGCGGCTTCCCGCTGGCGAGCCTGTACTACTTTGGCCGCCCGGTAGAAGAGCTGAGCCTCGATCAGCAGGCGCTGCTGGTCGGGATGGTCAAAGGGGCGTCAATCTATAATCCGTGGCGTAACCCGAAACTGGCGCTGGAGCGGCGTAACCTGGTGCTGCGTCTGCTGCAGCAGCAGAATATTATCGACCAGGAGCTGTACGATATGCTGAGCGCGCGTCCGCTGGGCGTGCAGCCGCGCGGCGGAGTGATTTCACCGCAGCCGGCGTTCATGCAGATGGTGCGCCAGGAACTGCAGGCGAAACTGGGCGATAAAGTGAAAGATCTCTCCGGCGTGAAGATCTTTACCACCTTTGACCCGGTGGCTCAGGATGCGGCGGAAAAAGCGGCCATTGAAGGGATCCCGGTGCTGAAGAAACAGCGTAAGCTGCCGGATCTGGAAACCGCCATGGTGGTGGTCGATCGCTTTACCGGTGAAGTCCGGGCGATGGTCGGCGGCGCGGAGCCGCAATTTGCCGGCTACAACCGCGCGATGCAGGCGCGTCGTTCGATTGGTTCGTTGGCAAAACCGGCCACTTATCTGACCGCGCTGAGCCAGCCGAACCAGTATCGCCTGAATACGTGGATTGCCGATGCGCCGGTGACGATTCGCTTGTCGAACGGCCAGACCTGGTCGCCGCAGAACGACGATCGCCGCTTTAGCGGTCAGGTGATGCTGGTGGATGCCCTGACCCGTTCGATGAACGTGCCGACGGTTAACCTCGGGATGTCGCTGGGGCTGCCGGCGATCACCGATACCTGGCAGAAGCTGGGCGTGCCGAAAGACCAGTTGAATGCGGTTCCCGCGATGATCCTCGGCGCCCTTAACCTGACGCCAATCGAAGTGGCGCAGGCATTCCAGACCATCGCCAGCGGCGGTAACCGCGCGACGCTTTCGGCGCTGCGTTCCGTGATTGCTGAAGATGGTACGGTGCTGTACCAGAGCTACCCGCAGGCGGAACGCGCCGTTCCGGCGCAGGCGGCCTATATGACCCTGTGGACCATGCAGCAGGTGGTGCAGCGCGGTACCGGCCGTCAGCTTGGCGCCAAATATCCTGGCCTGCATCTGGCGGGTAAAACCGGGACCACCAACAACAACGTGGATACCTGGTTTGCCGGTATCGATGGCAGCCAGGTGACGATTACCTGGGTTGGCCGCGATAACAACCAGCCGACCAAGCTGTACGGGGCCAGCGGCGCGATGTCGATTTATCAGCGCTACCTGGCTAACCAGACCCCGACGCCGCTGGCGCTGACGCCGCCGGAAGACGTGGTGGATATGGGCGTGGACAGCAATGGTTACTTCCAGTGCAGCGGCGGTATGCGTACGCTGCCGGTGTGGACCACCTCGCCGGATGCGCTGTGCCGTCAGGGCGAAGCCCTGCAGCAACAGCAGCAGCAACAACAGGAAGCCAATAACCCGTTCAACCAGTCCGGGCAGCAGCAGCCTGCTAACCAACCGCAGCAGCAACAGCAGCAACCTGCGAAGCAGGAGAAGAGCGATGGCGTTGCCGGTTGGATTAAAGATATGTTTGGCGGCAACTAAAACCGTTTAAGCCGAACGTCTGAACAGCCCCTTAATACGAAGGTATTAGGGGGCTTTTTTATTGCAGGCATCTGCGTAACACCGTGATAACTCCTTAATAACCGTCTGGTTATTTATTAATCCCTTGGCGCTTCCTGCCCGGCATAGCGCTTGCCTTAGATTCCGCGTTTCGCCTATTATGTCACCCGTCATAATAATAATTCTCGTTTACGTTATCATTCACTTTCATCAGAGATATACCAATGGCGCGTCTTAAAACTGCTCAGCCAAATCACTCGCTGCGTAAAATCGCAGTCGTAGTAGCCACGGCGGTTAGCGGCATGTCTGTTTATGCACAGGCTGCGGAACAACCGAAAGAAGAAACCCTCGTCGTTACCGCGGCGCCCGCCAGCCAGGAAAGCGCCTGGGGGCCGGCCCCGACTATCGCGGCGAAGCGTTCCGCCACGGCGACCAAAACCGATACTCCCATTGAAAAAACGCCGCAGTCTATCTCCGTGGTGACCCGCGAAGAGATGGACATGAAGCAGCCGGCAACAGTTAAAGAGGCGCTCTCTTACACGCCGAGCGTTTTCTCCACTCGCGGTAGCTCGACCACCTATGATGTGGTCACCATTCGTGGATTCACCACCTCGAGCACGGTGAACACCAACCAGTATCTGGATGGCATGAAGCTGCAGGGTAACAACTACTCTGAAGTCTCGATGGACCCGTATTTCCTGGAACGCGTAGAAGTGATGCGCGGGCCAACCTCGGTGCTGTACGGCAACAGCAACCCGGGCGGTATCGTTAGCATGGTCAGCAAGCGTCCGACCACCGAGCCGCTGAAAGAAGTCCAGTTTAAGATGGGCACCGATAACCTGTGGCAAACCGGTTTCGACTTCAGCGACGCCATTGATGATGACGGCGTGTGGTCATACCGCCTGACCGGATTAGGCCGCAGCCAGGATGCGCAGCAGCAGATGGCGAAATCGACCCGTTACGCCATCGCTCCGTCCTTCAGCTGGCGTCCGGATGATAAAACCGATTTCACCTTCCTGAGCAACTTCCAGAATGACCCGGATGCGGGTTACTACGGCTGGCTGCCGCGCGAAGGCACCGTGGTGCCGTATTACGATGCCAACGGTAAGGCCCACAAGCTGCCGACCGACTTCAACGAAGGCGAATCCGATAACAAGATGGCGCGCCGTCAGCAAATGGTTGGCTATAGCTTCTCCCACCAGTTCGATGACACCTTTACCGTGCGTCAGAACCTACGCTATGCCGACGTGCATACGCTGTATCGTTCGGTCTACGGCAATGGTTACCAGGAGCCGGGGAAAATCAATCGTGCCTACGTGCGTTCCGATGAGCACCTGAATACCTTTACCGTTGATACGCAACTGCAGTCTGATTTCGCCACCGGCGCGGTGAACCACACGCTGCTGACCGGCGTCGACTACTCGCGGATGCGTAACGACGTTGATGCAGACTACGGTACGGCCGATGCCATTAGCATGACCAATCCGCAGTACGGCAATCCGAACGTGAACGTCAACTTCCCGTATGCGGTCCTTAACCGTATGGAGCAGACGGGCCTGTACGCGCAGGATCAGATGGAGTGGGACAAATGGGTGATGACCTTAGGCGGCCGCTACGATTACGCCACCACATCTACCTTCACCCGTTCCACCAGCAGCATGGCGGAAAATCACGACCAGCAGTTCAGCTGGCGCGGCGGGATCAACTATCTGTTCGATAACGGCATCTCCCCGTACTTCAGCTACAGCGAATCGTTCGAACCGGTATCGGGTTCCAATAGCACCGGCAAGCCGTTCGATCCGTCGCGCGGTAAGCAGTATGAAGCCGGAGTGAAGTATGTGCCGAAAGATATGCCGGTGGTGGTGACCGCGGCGGTCTATCAGCTGACTAAAGATAAGAACCTGACGGCAGACCCGAACGATCCGACCGGACTGTTCAGCGTGCAAACCGGCGAAATCCGCTCCCGCGGCTTTGAGCTGGAGGCGAAGGCGGCGGTCAATGCCAATATCAACCTGACCGCGGCATACAGCTATACCGACGCCGAATACACTCACGACACCGTCTTCGAAGGCAAGCGTCCGGCGGAAGTGCCGCGTAACATGGCGTCACTGTGGGCGGATTACACCTTCCACGAAACCGCGCTTAGCGGGCTGACGATTGGCGCGGGCGCGCGTTATATCGGTTCGACGGTCAGCTACTACAAAAATGACACCAGCACCGGTAAGAAAAATGATTCCTTCAATGTGGCCGGTTATGCGCTGATGGATGCGACGGTGAAATACGATCTGGCGCGCTTTGGTCTGCCGGGGTCTTCGGTCGGCGTCAACGTCAACAACCTGTTTGACCGCGAATATGTCTCCAGCTGCTATAGCGAGTACGCATGCTACTGGGGAGCGGAACGTCAGGTTGTTGCTACCGCAACCTTCCGCTTCTAACTACTCACGGGCGCGGTTCGCCGCGCCCAATATCAGGTTGTTGCTATGCAGGAACAGACTCCGCACTCTGAAACGACGTTTGCGTTAAATCGCGTGACCTTTCGCGTGCCTGGCCGCACGCTGCTTCATCCCCTTTCGTTGACCTTCCCGGCAGGAAAAGTCACTGGCCTGATAGGCCATAACGGTTCCGGCAAATCCACGTTACTGAAAATGCTTGGCCGCCATCAGCCGCCTTCCGAGGGCGATGTGCTGCTGGACGGCCAGCCGCTGGACAGCTGGAGCAGTAAGGCGTTTGCCCGCAAAGTGGCCTATCTGCCGCAGCAGCTGCCGGCGGCGGAAGGGATGACGGTGCGCGAACTGGTGGCGATTGGCCGCTATCCGTGGCACGGCGCGCTGGGGCGCTTCGGCGCGGCGGATCGCGAAAAAGTAGAAGAGGCCATTGCGCTGGTGGGGCTGAAACCGCTGGCGCATCGGCTGGTGGACAGTCTTTCCGGCGGCGAACGCCAGCGCGCGTGGATCGCCATGCTGGTGGCGCAGGATAGCCGCTGTTTGCTGCTCGATGAACCGACGTCGGCGCTGGATATCGCCCATCAGGTCGATGTGCTGGCGCTGGTGCATCGTCTCAGCCAGCAGCGTGGCCTGACAGTGATCGCGGTCCTGCACGATATTAATATGGCCGCCCGCTATTGCGATTATCTGGTCGCGCTGCGCGGCGGCGAAATGATCGCCCAGGGGACGCCCGCGGAGCTGATGCGCAGCGAAACGCTGGAGCAAATCTACGGCATCCCGATGGGGATCCTGCCGCACCCGGCGGGCGCAGCGCCGGTAAGTTTTGTCTATTGATGGAAAATTCGAACTTTTTCTCACGTCGACGCCTGTTGACGGCAATGGCGCTGTCGCCGCTGCTGTGGCAGATGCGCGACGCGCAGGCGGCAAACGTTGATCCGCAGCGCGTCGTCGCGCTGGAGTGGCTGCCGGCCGAACTGCTGCTGGCGCTCGGCGTTACGCCCTACGGCGTGGCCGACATTCCCAACTATAACCTGTGGGTGAATGAACCGGCGTTGCCCGCCTCGGTGATTGATGTCGGCCTGCGCACTGAACCCAATCTTGAGTTGCTGACACAGATGAAACCGTCGTTTATCGTCTGGTCAGCAGGCTATGGCCCGTCGCCGGAAAAGCTGGCGCGTATCGCGCCCGGTCGCGGTTTCACCTTCAGCGACGGCAAACGGCCGCTGGCGATGGCCCAGCGTTCTCTGCGGGAAATGGCCGACCTGCTGGGTAAGCAACAGCAGGCGAAGCACCATCTGGCGGAGTTCGACGCGTTGATGGAAAGCCTGCGTCCACGATTTGTCGACCGTGACGATCGTCCGCTGCTGATGATTTCGCTACTTGATGCTCGCCATGTACTGGTATTCGGCGAGAACTGCCTGTTCCAGGAAGTGCTCGATCGCTTTGGCATCAAAAACGCCTGGCACGGCGAAGCGGCATTCTGGGGCAGTATCACCGTAGGCATCGATCGGCTGGCGGAATTTAAAGAGGCCGATGTTATCTGTTTCGATCATGGCAACGATCGGGAGATGGCCCAACTGATGGCGACCCCGCTGTGGCAGGCGATGCCTTTCGTGCGTGCGGGGCGTTTCCAGCGTCTTCCGGCGGTGTGGTTCTATGGCGCGACGCTGTCGGCGACGCATTTCGCCCGCGTACTGGCCGATGCGCAGGGGAGGGCAGTATGAACGCGCGTTTCTCGCCGTTAGCTATGATCCTGCTGGCTGTACTGCTGGTTGCCGCTTTCGCGCTGAGCATCGTCAACCTTCAGGTGGCTTTACCTTACGCGCAGTGGCATCAGGCGCTGTGGCAGCCGGATAGCGATAATATCGCCCAGATGCTGTTCCATTACAGCCTGCTGCCGAGGCTGGCTGTATCGCTGCTGGTCGGCGCCGGACTGGGGCTCGTTGGCGTACTGTTCCAGCAGGTACTGCGTAACCCGCTGGCGGAGCCGACCACGCTCGGCGTCGCCACCGGCGCGCAGCTCGGAATGACGGTGACGACGCTATGGGCGATCCCCGGTGTGCTGGCGTCGCAGTTTGCCGCGCTGGCTGGCGCTTGCCTGGTCGGCGCGCTGGTGTTCGGCGTCTCGTGGGGCAAACGTCTATCGCCGGTGACGCTGATTCTGGCCGGTCTGGTGGTGAGTCTCTATTGCGGCGCGGTCAATCAACTGATGGTGATTTTCCATCACGACCAGCTGCAAAGCATGTTCCTGTGGAGTACCGGTACGCTGACGCAGACCGACTGGAGCGTGGCGCAGCGCCTGTGGCCGCAGCTGCTTGGCGGCGCGATGTTGACGCTGCTGTTGTTACGCCCGTTAACGTTGATGGGGCTGGATGATGGCGTGGCGCGGAATCTCGGGCTGGCGCTCTCTCTGGCGCGCCTTGGCGTCTTGACCCTGGCGATAGTAATAAGCGCGCTGCTGGTCAACGCGGTCGGTATTATCGGCTTTATCGGTCTGTTCGCGCCGCTACTGGCGAAAATGCTCGGCGCCCGCCGCCTGCTATCGCGGCTGGTGCTGGCGGCGCTGCTTGGCGCGCTGATCCTGTGGCTTTCCGACCAAATTATTCTCTGGCTCAGCCGGATATGGCGGGAAGTGTCTACCGGGTCAGTCACCGCGCTGATTGGCGCGCCTTTATTACTGTGGCTGCTGCCGCGGCTGCGTAGCATCAGCGCGCCGGTGATGAATGGCGGCGATAAAGCGCTGATTGAGCGCCGCAACGTGCAGTGGTTCGCGCTGGGCGGACTGGCGCTGATGTTGTTGGCGGTAACCGCCGCGCTGACCTTTGGCCGTGATGCGCAGGGGTGGCAATGGGCCAGCGGCGATCTGCTGGAGCAATTGATGCCCTGGCGCTGGCCGCGGGTATTCTCGGCGCTGTTTGCCGGGGTGATGCTGGCCGTTGCGGGTTGTATTATTCAACGCCTGACCGGTAACCCGATGGCCAGCCCGGAAGTGCTGGGTATCAGCTCTGGCGCGGCGTTCGGCGTGGTGTTGATGCTGTTCTTCGTGCCGGGCAACGCTTTTATCTGGCTGCTGCCAGCCGGCAGTCTTGGCGCGGCGGCGACGCTGCTGGTCATCCTGGTCGCCGCCGGGCGCGGCGGATTCTCGCCGCACCGGATGCTGCTGGCGGGGATGGCGCTAAGTACCGCCTTCACCATGCTATTGATGATGCTACAGGCCAGCGGCGATCCGCGAATGGCGCAGATCCTGACGTGGATGTCCGGTTCGACTTATAGTGCGACGCCTGAGATGGTGCTGCGTAGCGGCGTGGTAATGCTGGCGCTATTGGCGCTGGCGCCGCTCTGTCGCCGCTGGCTGACCATCCTGCCGCTCGGCGGCGAGGCGGCGCGAGCGGTAGGGATGGCATTGACGCCATCGCGTATTGGGTTGCTGCTGCTGGCGGCGAGCCTGACGGCAACGGCGACGCTAACCATTGGGCCGTTAAGTTTTGTTGGCCTGATGGCGCCGCACATTGCGAGGATGATGGGCTTTCGCCGGACGATGCCGCATATGGTCATTTCCGGGCTGATTGGCGGGATGCTGCTGGTGTTCGCCGACTGGTGCGGGCGAATGATCATGTTCCCCTACCAAATCCCGGCAGGGCTGTTATCGACGTTTATCGGCGCGCCGTATTTTATCTATTTATTAAGAAAGCAGAGCCGCTAACGATCCCGATGGCCTCAACATCCCCGGTGGCGCTAGCGCTTACCGGGGCTACAGCGCTGTGCAATTTGGTAGCCCGGATAAGGCGCAATGCGCCGCCTCCGGGAAAATCCCCGGTGGCGCTAGTGCTTACCGGGGCTACAGCGCTGTGCGATTTGGTAGCCCGGATAAGGCGCAATGCGCCGCCTCCGGGAAAATCCCTGCGCCACCAGGCATTCAAGTACCTTACAGTTTGGCAAACACCCGACGCGCGGCATCGATAGTGTTGTTGATATCCTCCTCGCTATGGGCGACGGACATAAAGCCAGCTTCAAACGCCGACGGGGCGAGGTAAACCCCTTCTTCCAGCATCAGGTGGAAGAAACGCTTGAAACGTTCAACATCGCACTTCACCACGTCCTGATAGCAGGTGACGGTTTCGGCATCGGTAAAGAAGATGCCGAACATGCCGCCAACATTATTCACCACCAGCGGGATCCCGGTTTCGCGCGCCGCGTTAAGCAGGCCGTCCGCCAGTTGATTAGTCAGCTCGGTCAGGGTTTCATGCACGCCCGGCTGCGCCACTTCGCTTAAGCAGGCGAAGCCTGCGGCCATGGCGATAGGGTTGCCTGACAGCGTACCGGCCTGGTATACCGGACCGGTCGGCGCCAGCGCGTCCATGACCTCGCGGCGACCGCCGAAAGCGCCCACCGGCATACCGCCGCCGATGATTTTACCCAGACAGGTCAGATCCGGCTCCACGCCGTAATAAGACTGGGCGCCCGCCAGCGCGACGCGGAAGCCGGTCATCACTTCGTCAATAATCAGCAGTGCGCCAAACTCGTCGCACAGCGCGCGCAGGCCCGGCAGGAACTCCGGCTGCGGCGGAATGCAGTTCATATTGCCGGCCACCGGTTCGACGATGATACAGGCGATATCCTGCGGATACTGTTCAAACGCCGCGCGTACCGAGGCAAGATCGTTATAGGTACAGGTCAGAGTATGCTTAGCGAAATCCGCCGGTACCCCCGGCGAGTTCGGCTGGCCGAGAGTCAGCGCGCCGGAGCCGGCTTTCACCAGCAGGCAGTCGGCGTGACCGTGGTAGCATCCTTCGAACTTGATGATTTTGTCGCGGCCGGTGAAGCCGCGCGCCAGGCGAATGGCGCTCATGGTGGCTTCGGTGCCGGAGTTTACCATGCGCACCATATCCATGGTCGGCACCAGTTCAGTAACCAGTTCCGCCATTTTGACTTCCATTTCGGTTGGCGCGCCGAAGCTTAACCCGCGCTCTGCCGCTTCAATCACCGCATTACGAATGGCCGGATGGTTGTGACCCAGCACCATTGGGCCCCAGGAACCAACATAATCGATATAAGCTTTACCATCGACATCGTACAGGTAGGCGCCATCCGCACGTTCAATAAACAGCGGGGTGCCGCCGACGCCAGTAAAGGCGCGGACCGGCGAGTTGACGCCGCCGGGGATAAGTTCGCGGGCGGCGTTATACAGATTTTCAGATTTGCTCATGGCCAGGATCCTGGTTCGTGAATAAAGTTATCGGGCTATTCTAAGTTATTCCATGAAGGTTATGAAAGTTTTGCCCAATTGAAACATTAAGCGGACGAAACAATTTTTTGGCGACGCGCGGCGCGGAGGCGGCTAGAATGCCTCTCTTCTCATTTGTATTACCAATAAATGATAATGGCATGAAAGCAGAAACTCCCTCTTTTGAAGCACATCAGTTTGTTCGCGTGCGCCGTAGCGATGCGGTCCGCCGTTTGATTCAACGCGACAAAACGCCGCTGGCGGTATTGTTGATGGCGGCGGTGGTCGGCACGCTGGCCGGGCTGGTGGGCGTGGCGTTTGAAAAGAGCGTGAACTGGGTACAGAACCAGCGAATTGGCGCCCTGGTGCAGGTGGCGGACCACTGGTACCTCGTCTGGCCGCTGGCCTTCATTCTGTCGGGGCTGCTGGCGATGGTTGGCTATTTTCTGGTGCGCCGCTTTGCGCCGGAGGCCGGCGGTTCCGGGATCCCGGAAATCGAAGGCGCGCTGGAAGAGTTGCGCCCGGTACGCTGGTGGCGCGTGCTACCGGTAAAATTCATCGGTGGTATGGGGACGCTGGGCGCCGGGATGGTGCTGGGGCGCGAAGGGCCGATGGTGCAGCTTGGCGGCAATATCGGGCGCATGGTGGTGGATGTGTTTCGTCTGCGCAGCCCGGAAGCGCGGCACACGCTGTTGGCCACCGGCGCGGCATCAGGCCTCTCCGCGGCCTTCAACGCGCCGCTGGCGGGCATCCTTTTTATCATCGAAGAGATGCGCCCGCAGTTCCGCTACAATCTGATTTCGATTAAAGCCGTGTTTACCGGCGTGATCATGTCGAGCATCGTGTTTCGTATTTTTAACGGCGAAGGGGCGATTATCGAAGTCGGCAAGTTAAGCAATGCGCCGGTGAATACCCTGTGGCTGTATCTGGTGCTGGGCATGATCTTTGGCTGTATCGGGCCATTGTTTAATGCTCTGGTGCTGCGGACGCAGGATATGTTCCAGCGCTTCCACGGCGGCAATATCAAAAAATGGGTGTTGATTGGCGGGCTTATCGGCGGCCTTTGCGGCCTGCTGGGCCTGATGCAGCCAACGGCGGTAGGCGGCGGTTTTAACCTTATCCCGATCGCTGCTGCCGGTAACTTCTCGGTTGGGCTGCTGCTGTTCATCTTTATTGCTCGCGTCATTACCACGCTGCTGTGCTTCTCTTCCGGCGCGCCGGGGGGGATTTTCGCCCCGATGCTGGCGCTGGGGACGCTGCTGGGAACGGCATTCGGCATGGCTGCCATCCCGCTGTTTCCCTCCTATCATCTGGATGCTGGTACCTTCGCTATCGCCGGGATGGGGGCGTTGCTGGCGGCTTCGGTACGCGCGCCGCTCACCGGAATTGTGCTGGTGCTGGAGATGACCGATAACTATCAGCTCATTTTGCCAATGATTATTACCTGCCTTGGGGCAACACTATTGGCGCAGTTCCTCGGAGGTAAGCCTTTGTATTCGACCATTCTGCAGCGTACCCTGGCGAAACAGAAGGCCGAAGAGGCGGCGAAAGCGCAGCAGGTACCCCGGGAGAATACTTGAACGATTTACCAGGGTATTAGATAATGGCTCAAAAGGCCCGGTTATTCTTTAATCGGCCGGAAGTATCAATGGGAGCAAAAAATGAGTGATGACGTAGCGTTGCCGCTGGAGTTCACCGAAGCCGCAGCGAACAAAGTAAAACATCTGATTGCGGATGAAGATAATCCGAACCTGAAACTGCGCGTGTACATCACCGGCGGCGGTTGCAGCGGTTTCCAGTATGGCTTCACCTTTGACGATCAGATCAACGAAGGCGATATGACCATCGAGAAACAGGGCGTCGGCCTGGTGGTTGACCCGATGAGCCTGCAGTATCTGGTTGGCGGCGCCGTCGACTATACCGAAGGCCTGGAAGGTTCACGTTTCATCGTGACTAACCCGAACGCGAAAAGCACCTGCGGCTGCGGCTCCTCGTTCAGCGTTTAACGCAAGCGAATCCAGCTCTCTCCCACAAAGAGAGCGGCAAACACGAAAAACGGTAACCTCAAGGTTACCGTTTTGTTTTTATGAACGTCCGTTATCATCCAACGCAAAGGTCGGTAGCTTCAGGTGCCAGCGAATCGCCGCCAGGCGTATCCCCAGCGTCACCACCATGCCTAACATCGCCGAGTTTTCCAGCGACAGTTGAAAGGTATAGTGTGCCGTCGCGTGCACGATACCGCCGACAATGCAGGCGGTGGCATAGATTTCGGTGCGCAGAATCATCGGAACTTCTCGCGCCAGCACGTCGCGGATAATCCCGCCGCCGACGCCGGTGACCACGCCCATGCAGATAGCTACCAGCGGGCCGGTATGGGCAATAAAGGCTTTATTCACGCCGATGCCCACAAACACCGCCAGGCCGACGGCATCCAGCACCGGCAGTACCCATTTCGGCTTGCGCCGCGGCTGGCGGACCAGTAGAATCGTTAACATACTGGTGACCATCGCTACCACCAGATCGGTCGGATCCTTAACCCAGAACACCGGGCCATTGGCCAGCGCCATATCGCGGATGGTTCCGCCGCCCACGGCGGTAACCACGCCTAATACCAGCACGCCGAAAGGGTCCATGCGTAATTTTCCTGCCAGCAATACGCCGGAGATAGCAAATACGGCTGTGCCAATAATATCCAGCCAATAGACAAGCATCGTCAGTTCCCGCTAAAAGCCTGCTGCCAGGCGGTTATTTTACCTGCTCAAGCGCAGTACAGAGTTGTTTTGCGGCAAGGATAATACGTGGGCCCGCGCGTTCAAACCAGTCGCTATGTAAGGCGATGAGCGAAATTGTGAGCTGATTTTGCCAATAGCGGTCCACGGCGGGAATTTTATCAGGATCGCCGGTGATGACGATCGCCTGCGGATGCCGTGACAGCACCTGTTCGCGGCTGACCTGCGGCCAGGGAACGCGGCTGGCGGCAAAAATATTTTCCCCACCGCACAGGCTCAATACTTGATTCTGGATCGAGGCGCTGTTGCTGGTGAACAGCGGGTTGGCGCCAAACTGCAGAAATACGCGTTTTTTCGGCGCGTTGGCATAGCGGGCTTTTAGCGCAAGGTAATCGTCTTGCATCTTCTGGGCAGCCTGACGAGCTGTTTCCGGCTGTGGGCTCCACGGCGCTAGCATCTGCAGAGCATGGATGATTTGCTCAATCGAACCGGTTTCAACCCAGATAACTTTGATTCCCAGCGAACTGAGCTGATTCACCTGACGTTCGGCATTGCCGCCGCGCCACGCCAGTACCAGATCGGGCTTCAGAGCGACAATACGTTCAAGGTTCATTCCCTGCCAACTGGCGACTTGTTCGATTTTCGCCGCGGCGGGAGGGTAGTCGGAATAACTGCTGACGCCGACCGGCGTAATGCCGGCAGCAAAGGCCAATTCGGTGTTGGCCGGGGAGAGCGTCACCACCCGCGGCGCGGCGAAAAGCCACGCCGGGGCGAGTAACAGCAGGGCGGTTAACGCCTTCTGTAGCGACTTAGCCACGCGCCAGGTTCTGCACCAGGTTTTCCACCATCAGGGTGGACTGCTTGGCGGCGACGGCGAGGAACTCGTCGAAGCTAAGATGCGACTGCTGGTCAGCGACGTCAGAGATTGCGCGCACCACCACAAAGGGAATGCTGAAGTTATGGCAGACGTGGGCGATGGCGGTCGCTTCCATTTCTACGGCAACGGCCTGCGGGAAGTTGTGGCGGATTTTCGCCAGCCCTACCGAGCCGTTGATGAATGCGTCGCCGCTGACGATCAGCCCACGAACGGCGTTGAGATTCAGCGCCTTAATGCAGGTTTCCGCGGCGGCAATCAGTTTGTCATCAGCTTTGAAACCCGCCGGACAGCCAGGCAGTTGGCCGTATTCGTAGCCGAACGCGGTGACGTCGGCATCATGATAACGCGCTTCGTCAGAGACCACGATGTCGCCGACTTTCAGCGTCGGCGCTAACCCGCCCGCGGAACCGGTATTGATAATCACATCCGGCTTGCAGCGCTCCAGCAACAGGGTGGCGCCCATGGCGGCTGCCACTTTACCGATGCCGGATTTCAGCAGAGCAACCTCGGTACCGTGAAGTTGGCCGGTATAGATTTCGCTACCACCGATAGAGATAGTCTGGCGGTTCTCGATTTTGTCGCGCAGAAGGGTAACTTCTTCTTCCATGGCGCCAATAATGCCAATTTTCATAGATTTACTCGCGATGTGTCAGGATTAGCTGCATAGTCTATCATGCGCTTAAGGGGAAGCGTATTGCTCGCGCGGGAGAGGCTATGGCAAATATTGATTTTCGCAACAAGATTCACTGGCGTCGGCGCTACCGTTCGCCGCAGGGTGTAGAGACGGAACGCGAGATCCTGCGGGTGTTTGAAAGCGATCGCGGGCGCATTATCAATTCACCGGCCATCCGGCGCCTGCAGCAAAAAACCCAGGTCTTTCCACTTGAGCGTAACGCGGCGGTTCGCACCCGGCTCACCCATTCGCTCGAAGTCCAGCAGGTCGGGCGCTACATTGCCAAAGAGGTGCTAAGCCGCCTGAAAGAGCAAAAGCTGCTGGAATGCTACGGTCTGGATGAACTGAGCGGCCCGTTTGAAAGCGTGGTGGAGATGGCCTGCCTGATGCACGATATCGGCAATCCGCCATTTGGCCATTTTGGCGAGGCGGCAATTAACGATTGGTTCAGCAAACGGCTGGCGCCGAAAGATGCCGCCAGCCAGCCGTTAAGCCAGGATCGCTGCCAGGTTGACGCGCTGCGTCTGCACGATGGCGAAGGGATGCTCAACGAACTACGGCGTAAGGTGCGTCAGGATTTGTGCTGCTTTGAAGGCAACGCTCAGGGCATCCGTCTGGTGCACACGCTGATGCGTATGAACCTGACCTGGACCCAGGTCGGCTGCATTCTGAAATATACGCGGCCGGCGTGGTGGCGGGGAGAGACGCTTGCCAGCCATAGCTACTTAATGAAAAAACCTGGTTATTATTTAGCCGAAGAAGAGTATATCGCGCGGCTGCGTAAAGAATTGGATCTGGCGCCTTACAATCGTTTTCCATTAACGTGGATTATGGAAGCTGCCGATGATATCTCATATTGCGTTGCTGACCTCGAAGATGCGGTAGAAAAACGAATATTCAGCGCGGAGCAATTGTATCAGCATCTGTATGACGCGTGGGGCACTCATGAAAAAGGATCGTTGTTCGCCCAGGTTGTAGAAAACGCGTGGGAGAAATCGCGCGCAAATTCACTGAGCCGCAGCACTGAAGATCAGTTCTTTATGTATTTACGGGTTAATACGTTGAATAAACTGGTGCCTTATGCGGCGCATCGGTTTATCGAAAACTTACCGGCTATTTTTAGCGGCGATTTTAATCATGCGCTGTTAGAGGACGACAGCGATTGTAGTCAGCTACTTGAACTTTATAAAAACGTCGCCATAAAACAGGTGTTTAGTCATCCTGATGTTGAACAGCTGGAATTACAGGGCTATCGGGTTATCAGCGGTCTGCTGGATATCTACGAGCCGCTACTGAAATTATCGCTGGAGGAGTTCAGCCAATTGGTGGAACAAGATCGGGTACGCAGTTTGCCTATTGCTTCGAGGTTGTTCCAGAAACTTTCGACCCGACATCGGTTGGCTTATGTGGAGGCGGTAAATAAGCTTTCGCGTGATGCCGAAGAATATCCCGTGCTGGAGTATTATTACCGCTGTCGATTGATTCAGGACTATATCAGCGGAATGACGGATTTGTATGCGTGGGATGAATATCGCCGTCTGATGGCGGTGGAATAAGTCTGAGTTTTGTAAAGACGGACAATAAATTTTTACTTTTACCGAAACTTAACTCTGGAACTTCGCGCTATAAAATGACTCTGAGAGTGCGTACACAGCAACTTTTTCGTTATCCGAAATTTGAAATTGAGATTGAAACCTATGAAAAAAACCACGTTAGCAATGAGTGCTCTGGCTCTGAGTTTAGGTCTGGCGTTGTCCCCGCTCTCTGCGAGCGCGGCTGAAACGGCTTCCTCGGCGACCACTGCGCAGCAGATGCCGAGCCTGGCGCCGATGCTGGAAAAAGTGATGCCGTCTGTGGTGAGCATCAACGTCGAGGGCAGCACGACTGTTAACACGCCGCGGATGCCGCGTAACTTCCAGCAATTCTTCGGTGACAACTCGCCGTTTTGCCAGGATGGTTCGCCATTCCAGAGCTCTCCATTCTGCCAGGGCGGCGGTCAGGGCGCGCCTGGCGATAACGCGCAGCAGCAGAAATTTATGGCGCTCGGTTCCGGGGTAATTATTGATGCGGCCAAAGGCTACGTGGTGACCAATAACCACGTGGTCGATAATGCCACCACGATTAAAGTTCAGCTGAGCGATGGCCGTAAGTTCGATGCGAAAGTCGTCGGTAAAGATCCGCGCTCCGACATCGCGCTGATTCAAATTCAGGATCCGAAAAAACTGACGGCGATTAAGCTTGCCGACTCTGACGCGCTGCGCGTCGGCGACTACACCGTGGCGATCGGTAACCCGTTCGGCCTCGGCGAAACCGTGACTTCCGGTATCGTCTCCGCATTGGGCCGCAGCGGCCTGAACGTGGAAAACTATGAAAACTTTATCCAGACCGATGCGGCTATTAACCGCGGTAACTCCGGCGGCGCGCTGGTGAATCTCAACGGTGAACTGATCGGTATCAACACCGCAATCCTTGCTCCGGACGGCGGCAACATCGGTATCGGCTTTGCTATTCCGAGCAACATGGTGAAAAACCTGACCGAGCAGATGGTCAAGTTTGGCCAGGTGAAACGCGGCGAACTGGGGATCATGGGTACCGAGCTGAACTCCGAGCTGGCGAAGGCAATGAAAGTTGATGCCCAGCGCGGCGCGTTTGTAAGCCAGGTGATGCCGGGCTCTGCGGCGGCGAAAGCGGGTATTAAAGCTGGCGACGTGATTACCACCCTGAACGGCAAGCCGATCAGCAGTTTCGCGGCGCTGCGTGCGCAGGTCGGTACGATGCCTATCGGCAGCAAAGTCGAGCTTGGCCTGCTGCGCGACGGCAAGCCGGTCAACGTTACCGTTGAACTGCAGCAGAGCAATCAGAACCAGGTTGACTCCAGCAGCATCTTTAACGGAATTCAAGGCGCGGAAATGAGCAACAAGGGCCAGGACAAAGGTGTGGTGGTGAGCAACGTGAAAGCGGGCACGCCAGCGGCGCAGATTGGTCTGAAGAAAGGCGACATCATTGTCGGCGCTAACCAGCAGCCGGTGAAAAACATCGCTGACCTGCGCAAAATCTTCGATGCAAAACCGTCCGTACTGGCGCTGAATATTAAGCGTGGTGATACCTCTATCTACCTGCTGATGCAATAATCTATCAGCGCGCATAAGCCCCTTTCCCGTGCCGGGAAAGGGGCTTTTTTTATTCTGCCCGCAAGTTCTGTGATTCCCCCCACAACTCCATACTTCTCTGTCACGCTTTGTGCATATGCACAGTGCGTAGTTTCAGACACTCTTTTATGCTGATGCCCTGCTCAGGGGAGGGTTACATGGCTGGCTGGCATCTTGATACCAAAATGGCGCAGGATATCGTGGCGCGAACGATGCGCATCATTGATACCAATATTAACGTAATGGATGCCCGCGGGCGCATTATTGGCAGCGGCGATCGTGAGCGTATTGGTGAATTGCACGAAGGCGCGCTGCTGGTGTTGTCGCAGGGGCGGGTGGTTGATATCGATGATGCGGTCGCTCGCCATCTGCACGGCGTGCGTCAGGGGATTAACCTGCCGCTGCGTCTTGAAGGGGAAATCGTCGGCGTTATCGGATTAACCGGCGAGCCCGAATCGCTGCGTAAGTATGGTGAGCTGGTGTGTATGACCGCGGAGATGATGCTCGAACAGTCGCGGCTGATGCATCTGCTGGCGCAGGACAGCCGCCTGCGTGAAGAACTGGTCATGAACCTGATTCAGGCGGAAGAAAATACCCCGGCGCTTAACGAATGGGCGCAGAGACTGGGCATCGACCTCAATCAACCACGGGTGGTGGCGATGATTGAAGTTGATAGCGGCCAGCTTGGCGTCGATAGCGCGATGGCGGAACTACAGCAGTTGCAGACAGCGCTGACCACGCCGGATCGCAACAACCTGGTGGCGATTGTCTCGTTGACCGAGATGGTGGTATTGAAACCCGCGTTAAATGCCTTTGGCCGCTGGGACGCCGACGACCACTGCAAGCGCGTTGAGCAACTGATTGCCCGTATGAAAGAGAACGGCCAGCTACAGTTCCGCGTTGCGTTAGGTAATTTCTTTACTGGTCCGGGCAGTATCGCACGCTCTTATCGGACCGCGCGTACGACGATGATGGTAGGGAAGCAGCGGATGCCGGAAAGCCGCAGCTACTTTTATCAGGATCTGATGCTGCCGGTGCTACTGGATAGCCTGCGCGGCGGCTGGCAGGCCAATGAGCTGGCGCGCCCGCTGACGCGGCTGAAGGCGATGGATAACAACGGCCTGTTGCGCCGCACCTTGCAGGCATGGTTTCGTCATAACGTGCAGCCGTTGGCCACCTCAAAGGCGCTGTTTATTCATCGTAATACCCTGGAGTATCGGCTCAATCGCATTTCGGAACTAACCGGATTGGACCTGGGAAGTTTTGACGACCGTCTGCTACTGTACATTGCATTGCAGCTGGATGAGCAACGCTGACACACTCCCGCCTCAGGCGGGAGTGGAAATGACGGATTACAAGCGCTGCAGCCCGCGGGTTGTCACTTGCCAGGTGACGGTATTGGGTTGTTGCCAGCTATTGCCATTGAGTGGATTAATAATAACGGAACGATTTCCCGCTTCGGCATGGAAGACTTCAATGGTATAGCCCTCATCCAGGATGGCGGTATCAACATAGTCGCCAAGCTGCGACGATCCTTTAATCGACTGGCGATACACCACCGAACCACGCGTATTGTAGACATTGACCGTGGCGTAAGTGGTCGTAAAGTGCTTATTCGGTACCACCGCATTGGCGCTAAAGGTCAACGCGCCGCTGCCAATATCCATCTCCATCCCGGCAAAGCAAACATCATCATCGCCAAGCAGTTGCCAACTGAAGCGATCGCCATACAGTGCGGTGGCCTCCTGAGTTTCCTCTTCTGTATCAGTGGCTTCCTCATCCGGCTTATCAGGAGTGAGCGTATAGACTTCGAGGCCCGCTTTCACCACGCGCCAGCGATTATGCTGTGTCAGCGTGACGGCGTTCTGCGTCGTGCCATTAGTGGCGCTGGAGCGGAATGGTTCATCATGGAAAATATCGATGATCATTCCTTCCGCGAGGGCGATGGTTTCACTGCTTGCCAGATTGTTGGTAGCGCCAGCGTAGCTACGTTGATAGACGACCGCATCGTCCTCGGCGGTAACCGTAATGCTGGCATAGGTATGGGTGGTGTAATACGAGTGCGGTGTGCCGGCCCGTGTCGCGACCGTCATTGCGCGTTGTTTATTATCGATAACGACCTGGCAAAACTCGTTATTGCCCTGGCCGCGGAGATTGAGCGTCACGCTTTTGCCCGTTAGCTCGCCCGGATCGTTATTATCCTGAGGCAGGACATCGGCATACGCTTTAAGCAGTTCACTGCGCCGGGGCTCTTCAATATGGGGGAGCATCAGCCAAAGATCGTTTTTACAGACGCACTCTTCCTGCGCTACCAGCGAGGGCTGAGTACGGATAGCCTGAGCGTTATGCTCGAAAATCGCCTCTAAGTCATCCGCCGGACTATTGCCGAGAATAAAGTTATACAGACCATTATCATCAATGCGTATCAGTTGGTATTTCTCACGCGCAACCAGCGTTAAATATCCCGGTGAGGTTTTCAGCCGTCCCGGCTCCATGTGGGTGATATATAAGTGATAGTGAGGGCTGAATGGAATAATCACTTTACCCGTCGCGCAGTTGGTGCCGGTCATCTTACGCTCAAACACTTTTTCACCGTTGGCGGAGAGTACACTGACTGCGGCATACAATGTCTCGGGGTAGTAGCTGTGCGGGGTGGCACTGGTCACATTGAGAATAAGCTGCTGGTTTTCGTAATCAACATCCAGGTGGGCAAAAGGCGCATCGCTATAACCTAAAAAGGAGATCGTCACGTTACGTTCGCTGGTATCGTTTTGCTGAACGTAGTTGACGGTGACCGTATTGGCGCCTTCTTTTACGGTGATATAGCTGATATCCGGGCGATATTTTTGCGAGCGGCCTTTAGGCAGTTCGACCTGATACACGCCGATTGGCATGTCCTTCAGGGTCAGGACGTCACTATTAATCACCAGTGAATAATGGTTGCCGCAATTATCCTTGATAGCCAGCGTCTGACCGTAAATTTGCTCCGGGCGATCGATATTCAGCGTCAGGGTCAGCGCCCCCGTTTTGCCTAATATTGCCAGCTCGCTGTTATCCACCAGCCAGAAGAAGGAATCCAGCCCTAACTGTTGGCGCGCGCTATCCCATTCGCTTTGCGGCAGAAAACGATACAGCGGATAGAGCGGTTTTGTCGCCAGCGAGACGATATTTTCCCGGGTGGCGTTTTTCAGCGTTAAACCGCAGAGCTCGATAAACGGCGTCACATCATATCCCGCGGAGGTAGCGATGGCGGTTGCCAGCATATCGGCAAGCTGATGATCCGACGGCTGGAAGCTCTCGCTATTGGCAAGTTGGCGATAGTTCTGATTAAAGGTGCGGAAGGATGCGATACCGGCTTTGAATAACATCAGCATCAGGAATTGCAGGCGAGAACGCAAACCCCAACTGGTGACCGGCGTCTTGTCGGTAATATAGTTTATCAGCTGTGCTTCCTGCGCGGCCAGTTGCCCATAGTTGTATAACCAGCCATCGGTATACAGATGATTATCCTGACTCAGCGTGAGCTGTTGATAGAAGGAGGCGTAAATATTGTTCCACACTTCGCTGACGGAAAGCGTGGGATCCTGCATAAATTTACCCTGATAGCCGTGGCCGATTTCATGCAGGATAACCCACTGCGTGGCGACGTTATCCAGCCAGCCTTCGCCAACCGTTGAGGCGGTCTGCGCGCACCAGTTGGTATTATAATAAGCCGAACCGACGCCATGTTTATCCGCCCGCAAAAAGTAGCGGTTGGCAACGTTCTGATTCCATTGCGAATCGGGATTTTCGCTTAGTCCGGCCCAATCGTTATAGCTGGTGAAAAGGTGGTTATAAAAACGGTGTAACGACGCTAATCCCGCTTTCATCGCGTTGTCGCGGTCGGCGTAGGGCAACAGCAGATTGATAACATCCAGATCCACCAGCGCGAAAGACGATTTATTATTCTCCCAATCCAGGAAAAACGTCTCTTCAGACTGTCCTGATTTCCAGCTGGGGAGCGGTTTCGTCGCCGCGGGTTGTTGGTAAATCACGGAGAACTCGCAGGGGCTGTCGGTAAACAACGTATCGACAAACGGCACAGAATCGACGGTGGTGCTAATCGTTGTCCAGTTGGTGGTCAGAGCGCTGGATTTTTCCACTGCGCTATCATCACACATCAGGCGCAGGGTCGAGATGCCGTTGCTGAGATCGGTTTGCCGAATTTTCAGCACCGTATTGGCGGGCAGAATAAAGCCCAGCGCCTGACGATCGTGTTTTCGTCCTTTCTCAAAACCCGCCTTATCCAGCCAGGTGGCGGATTGTAGGGTGTAACATTTTTGTTCAATTTCCTGTGTCATAGCTTGACCTCCTTTTAGGTGGAAATTGAACATAAATGAATTTAAAAAATAAGTAATTCATATAGATACGTTGATGATGGGAAATGATGTTAGTGAGGGATAACTGAGTTTTGCTGTTAGCGAAGATGATCTACGGGTGACAAAATTGAGGATGGAGTCGGGGAAGAGGGCCAGTAGCTGGCCCGTAGCAGGCGGATTTATTTGCGCGTCAGTTTTTCCAGATCGGCTTCAATTTCACTGATCTTATTGGTGACGACGCTTTCCAGATGGCGTAAATCGTCAAGGATCTTACGCTTGAGGTCGATTTCAGTACGATCGCGCTGGCAGAGCTGATCCAGTTCGTCGATGACATAACGCAGGTTCGGACTAATCTCCTGCACTTCTTTGTAGCCCTGACCGACGCCGTCGGCGACCACGGTTTTACGCTGGCGTGGGTATTTAAACTTCACGCTTTTAGCGAAGAATTCGCCTTTATCTTTCTGGAAATAGATCTTCAGGATGTCGTTGTTAGCTTCCTGGCGCAGGCTATAGCGATCGATTTCATCAGGATTGGTAATGCCAAGACTTTTCAGATTATCGTACATAACGGTACCTTTGATATCATCATAACCATTGAATAATTAACGAAAAAATTCATCTTCGCCAGCGTCAGATATAAAAAAAGCGGGATATCTCCCGCTTTTTGTTCTGCTTAGTCGATGGTACGCAGCAGTTCGTTGATACCGACCTTACCGCGGGTCTTCGCATCAACCTTTTTCACGATCACCGCACAGTACAGGCTGTATTTGCCATCTTTCGACGGCAGGTTGCCGGAAACGACAACCGAGCCCGCCGGCACGCGGCCGTAATGGACTTCGCCGGTTTCGCGATCGTAAATTTTGGTGCTCTGGCCGATGTACACGCCCATGGAGATCACCGCGCCTTCTTCAACGATAACGCCTTCAACGATTTCAGAGCGCGCGCCGATGAAGCAGTTATCTTCGATGATGGTCGGGTTAGCCTGCAGCGGCTCGAGAACGCCGCCGATACCGACGCCACCGGACAGGTGAACGTTTTTACCGATCTGCGCGCAAGAGCCGACGGTGGCCCAGGTATCAACCATGGTGCCTTCATCAACATAAGCGCCGATGTTGACGTAGGACGGCATCAGCACGGTATTACGCGCGATGAACGCGCCCTGGCGGACTGCCGCCGGCGGCACTACGCGGAAGCCTTCTTTCTGGAAGCGTGCTTCATCGTAGTCGGCGAATTTCATTGGAACTTTATCGAAGTAGCGGCTTTCCGCACCATCGATAACCTGGTTATCGTTAATACGGAAAGAGAGCAGTACCGCTTTCTTCAGCCATTGATGCGTCACCCACTGACCGTCGATCTTCTCAGCGACGCGCAGCGCACCGGAATCCAGCAGGGCAATAACCTGGTTAACCGCTTCGCGGGTGACGGTATCCACATTTGCCGGCGTGATGTCGGCGCGACGCTCAAAGGCGGACTCAATAACGTTCTGTAACTGCTGCATTGTTTCTTTCCATTCACTTAAAAAAAATACGTTACCCTTTATCGTTTGGATTGAGGGCCTCTGTCAACCGTTGTTGCACTTCTTGTTGCAGCTCATTATTAAGGGCACGCCGGTCGGCGGTGGCGATTATAAATAAATCTTCTACTCGCTCGCCAATTGTCGTAATTCGGGCTCCGTGAAGCGAAATCCCGAGGTCGGCGAACACCTGACCGACGCGGGCGAGCAGCCCTGGCTGATCGAGCGCAATGAGCTCAAGAAATGATTTCCGGTCGGTATGGGTCGGCAGAAAATTCACCTCAGTGGCGACGGAAAAATGACGTAGTTTAGCCGCCTGGCGACGCGGGGCCGGCGGCTCCCAACTGCGTTGAGTTATTGTCTGCTCAAGACCGTGGCGAATCGCCTCGTGGCGATCGGCGGAAAGCGGGCTGCCGTCGGGTTCAAGGACGATAAAGGTATCCATCGCCATGCCGTCGCGGGTGGTGAAGATCTGCGCATCGTGAACGCTGAGGTTGCGCCGATCCAGTTCGCCGCAGACGGCGGCGAACAGGTAAGGGCGGTCCGGGCTCCAGATGAAGATCTCGGTGCCGCCGCGGGTGGCCCGCGAACTCAGCAGGATCATCGGTTTACTGAGATCGTGCTTCAGCAGGTTGCGGGCGTGCCAGGCGAGCTGATTCGGCGTATGCCGCACAAAGTAGTTCGCCCGGCAGCGGTTCCAAATCTGGTGCAGCGCCTCTTCATTGATATTGTCCATGCGCAACAGCGCCAGCGCCTGCAACTGATGGTGGCGTACCCGTTCACGCATATCCGGCGTGCTCTGCATACCGCGGCGCAGCTGTTTTTCGGTGGCGAAATAGAGCTCGCGTAGCAGGCTTTGCTTCCAGCTGTTCCACAGCGTTTCGTTGGTGGCGCAGATATCGGCGACGGTCAGGCATACCAGATAGCGCAGGCGATTTTCCGTCTGTACCTCTTCGGCGAACTGTTTAATCACCTCCGGGTCCTGAATGTCGCGGCGCTGGGCGGTTACCGACATCAATAGATGCTGGCGTACCAGCCAGGCGACCAGCTGCGTCTCCCGCGAATTGAGCCCGTGGAGCTCGGCGAATTTCAGCACGTCTTCGGCGCCGAGAATCGAGTGATCGCCGCCGCGGCCTTTAGCGATATCGTGAAACAGGGCGGCGATGAGGATAAGTTCAGGATGGGCCAGCCGCGGCCACAGCTCAACGCACAGCGGATGGCGGCTGCGGGTCTCTTCTTTCGCGAAGCTTTCCAGCTTTAACAAGACGCGTATGGTGTGTTCGTCGACGGTATAGGCGTGAAACAGGTCGAACTGCATCTGACCGACAATATGCGACCACTGCGGCATATAGGCCCACAGCACGCTGTGGCGATGCATCGGCAGCAGGCCGCGGCTCACCGCGCCCTGATGGCGCAGCATGCTGAGGAAGAGAGTTCGCGCCTCCGGGATATAGCACAGCGGCTGCGTCAGGTGGCGGCGCGCGTGGCGCAGGTGACGCAGAGTAGTGGAGTAAATGCCGGTGATGCTGCTGTTGCGCACCATAATAAAGAACATCCGCAGAATTGCCTGCGGCTCGCGCATAAACAGGGTGTCGTCACGCAGGTCTATCAGGGTGCCGCGCAGTTGGAAATCATCATCAATAGGCCGCGGTTTTTCGTTCTCGGTTAGCGCGAGGATCGCCTCATCAAACAGCTGCAGTAGCATGTTATTGAGTTCACTCACCCGACGCGTGACGCGGAAGAAATCTTTCATCATGTGTTCGATCGGCTGATTACCTTCGCCTTCATAGCCGAGGCGGTGGGCGACATTCAGCTGACGATCGAAAAGCAGGCGGTTATCGTAGCGATTCACTTCAAGATGCAAAGCAAAACGGATGCGCCAGAGCTGGTGCAGGCACTCATTAAGCTCGTTGCGCTCGGCTTCGGTGAGGAAGCCGAAGCCGACCATTTCATCAAGCGAGGTGGCGCCGAAGTGGCGGCGGGCCACCCACTGCAGGGTATGTATATCGCGCAGGCCGCCGGGGCTGCTTTTGACGTCCGGCTCCAGGTTGTAACTGGTGCCATGGTAGCGCTGGTGGCGAACATTCTGCTCTTCAACCTTGGCGGCGAAGAACTTTTCCGACGGCCAGAAGCCGTCGCTAAAAATATGTTTTTGCAGTTCAAGAAACAGCGCGACATCGCCGATGAGTAGGCGGGATTCAATTAAGTTGGTGGCGACGGTAAGATCCGAAAGCCCTTCGAGCAAACACTCTTCGAGGGTGCGCACGCTGTGGCCGACTTCGAGCTTAACGTCCCACAGCAGGGTCAGGAGCTCGCCGACCTTTTGCGCCTGCTCGTCCGGCAGCTTTTTACGGCTCAGAATCAGCAGGTCGACGTCGGAGAGCGGGTGCAGCTCGCCGCGGCCATAGCCGCCAACGGCCACTAGCGCCAGGTCGCAGACGGATTCAAAACCATAGTCGACCCACAGCCGCTGCAGCAGCTGGTCGATAAACTCGGTGCGCGCCGCGATGAGCTGCTCTGCGGCGATGCCGTTATCAAATGCCTCTCCGAGCCAGTGCTGGAAGGTATCGATGTGCGCCTTGATTGCGGCACAGTTCAGATCGCCCTGCGGCCAGTTCACCGGATGTTCCGGCGGGATGGGCAGAAGAGGGGAGGCTGTGTCAGGTAAAGAGTTGCTCATCGCGTCACCATAAGAAAAAACTATCTAATAAAAAAGCCGGCGGGCGCCGGCTTTTCATTATTCGTCGTGCGAGATTATCGCCGGGATGGTGTCATCCTTGCGTAGCGTCAGAATTTCGCAGCCGTTATCGGTTACCACAATAGTATGCTCGTACTGTGCAGACAAGCTACGGTCTTTGGTTTTCACCGTCCAGCCGTCCTTCATGCTGCGGATCTCTTTCTTACCGGCGTTGACCATCGGTTCGATGGTGAAGGTCATACCCGGCTTGAGCACCACGTCGGTTTCCGGCGAATCATAGTGCAGTACCTGCGGTTCTTCGTGGAAGCCGCGGCCGATACCGTGCCCGCAGTACTCGCGCACCACGGAGAAACCTTCCGCTTCAACGAATTTCTGGATCGCCGCGCCGATCGTGCGCAGGTTGATCCCCGGTTTAACCATCTTCAGCGCCAGATAGAGGCTTTCCTGGGTGATGCGGCACAGGCGCTCGCCGAGGATAGTCGGTTTACCGACGATGAACATTTTTGAGGTATCGCCGTGGAACTCATCTTTAATCACGGTCACGTCGATATTAACGATGTCGCCGTCTTTCAGCAGTTTGCCGTCATCCGGGATGCCGTGGCACACCACTTCATTAATAGAGATACAGACCGATTTCGGGAAGCCGTGATAGCCGAGGCAGGCGGAGACCGCTTTCTGTTCATTAACAATGTAGTCGTTGCAGATGCGATCCAGCTCGCCGGTGCTGACGCCCGGTTTGACGTAGGGTTCGATCATTTCCAGCACTTCGGCGGCCAGGCGGCCGGCAACGCGCATTTTTTCGATGTCTTCAGATGTCTTGATAGAGATAGCCATGGAATATGTCCAGCAGTGTCGATTTTTTCGACAATAATAGATTAAGTCCTGTCAATGGTAACAGTCCGGGTACGCTGGTGCCAAATTGAGAATCATTAACAGCACGAGACGTCAACAAGAGTTGGTGTCTGGCCAGGTTTTGTGGTATAAAGCGCGCCGGACTTCCGTTCCATCTCAGATACACAAGGATGGACGTAAGCGACATACTCATATTGTGTAAATAACACACACGTATCGGCACATATTCCGGGGTGCCCTTTGGGGTCGGTAATATGGGATACGTGGAGGCATAACCCCAATTTAATCTATAGAGGTTTTAAACATGGCAACTGTTTCCATGCGCGACATGCTCAAGGCTGGTGTTCACTTCGGTCACCAGACCCGTTACTGGAACCCGAAAATGAAGCCTTTCATCTTCGGCGCGCGTAACAAAGTTCACATCATCAACCTTGAGAAAACTGTACCGATGTTCAACGAAGCTCTGGCTGAGCTGAACAAAATCTCTGCCCGTAAAGGCAAGATCCTGTTCGTTGGTACTAAGCGCGCTGCAAGCGAAGCGGTAAAAGAAGCTGCTAACAGCTGCGACCAATTCTTCGTGAACCATCGCTGGCTGGGCGGTATGCTGACTAACTGGAAAACCGTTCGTCAGTCCATCAAACGTCTGAAAGACCTGGAAACTCAGTCCCAGGACGGTACTTTCGAGAAGCTGACCAAGAAAGAAGCGCTGATGCGCACTCGTGAGCTGGACAAGCTGGAAAACAGCCTGGGCGGTATCAAAGACATGGGCGGCCTGCCGGACGCACTGTTCGTTATCGACGCTGACCACGAGCACATCGCTATCAAAGAAGCAAACAACCTGGGTATCCCGGTATTTGCTATCGTTGATACCAACTCTGATCCGGACGGCGTAGACTTCGTTATCCCGGGTAACGACGATGCAATCCGCGCAGTTAGCCTGTACCTGGGCGCTGTTGCAGCTACCGTTCGTGAAGGTCGCTCTCAGGACCTGGCTTCTCAGGCGGAAGAAAGCTTCGTAGAAGCTGAATAATAAGGTTTAAGCCCTTATTAGTACCGTGTATGAATAGGGGCCAATTTTAGGCCCCTTTTTTCAATTTATGCTGTTTGGCCGCAGGCCGGGCAGTTTCCACATCTCCCGAGGATTTTAGAATGGCTGAAATTACCGCTTCCCTGGTAAAAGAGCTGCGCGAACGTACTGGCGCAGGCATGATGGATTGCAAAAAAGCACTGACTGAAGCTAATGGCGACATCGAGCTGGCAATCGAAAACATGCGTAAATCCGGCGCGATCAAAGCGGCGAAAAAAGCAGGCAACGTTGCTGCTGACGGCGTGATCAAAACCAAAATCGACGGCAACTACGGTTACATTCTGGAAGTTAACTGCCAGACTGACTTCGTTGCTAAAGATGGTGGTTTCCAGGCATTTGCTGACAAAGTACTGGACGCCGCTGTTGCTGGTAAAATCTCCGACGTTGAAGTTCTGAAAGCGCAGTTCGAAGAAGAACGTGTTGCCCTGGTTGCTAAAATCGGCGAGAACATCAACATCCGTCGTATCGCTATCCTGGAAGGCGACGTTCTGGGCAGCTACCAGCACGGTGCGCGCATTGGCGTTCTGGTTGCCGCTAAAGGCGCTGACGAAGAGCTGGTTAAGCAGCTGGCAATGCACGTTGCTGCAAGCAAGCCGGAATTCGTTAAGCCGGAAGACGTTTCTGCTGAAGTAGTAGAAAAAGAGTACCAGGTTCAGCTGGACATCGCGATGCAGTCCGGTAAGCCGAAAGAAATCGCAGAGAAAATGGTTGAAGGCCGTATGAAGAAATTCACCGGCGAAGTTTCTCTGACTGGTCAGCCTTTCGTTATGGAACCGAGCAAATCTGTTGGTCAGCTGCTGAAAGAGCACAACGCCGACGTTACTGGCTTCATCCGCTTTGAAGTGGGCGAAGGCATCGAGAAAGTTGAGACTGACTTTGCAGCAGAAGTTGCTGCGATGTCCAAGCAGTCTTAATTTTTAAAAAAAGGAGCCGCCTGAGGGCGGCTTCTTTTTGCGCCTCTCTTGTAAAATCAGCCAATCGCTTATAGTGACTGCGCTGAACGATGACATACAATGTCGTCAGAATTAACTCATCTCAATCGTTGACAGTCTCAGGAAAGAAACATGGCTACCAATGCAAAACCCGTCTACAAACGTATTCTGCTGAAGTTAAGTGGCGAAGCTCTGCAGGGTTCAGAAGGCTTCGGTATTGATGCAAGCATACTTGACCGTATGGCTCAGGAAATCAAAGAACTGGTTGAACTGGGTATTCAGGTTGGCGTAGTGATTGGTGGCGGTAACCTGTTCCGTGGTGCTGGTCTGGCGAAAGCGGGTATGAACCGCGTTGTGGGCGACCACATGGGCATGCTGGCAACGGTCATGAACGGCCTGGCAATGCGTGATGCGCTCCATCGCGCCTATGTGAACGCTCGCCTGATGTCCGCAATCCCGCTGAACGGCGTGTGTGACAACTACAGCTGGGCGGAAGCGATTAGCCTGCTGCGTAACAATCGCGTGGTGATCCTCTCCGCAGGTACCGGCAACCCATTCTTTACTACCGACTCCGCAGCCTGCCTGCGCGGTATTGAAATCGAAGCCGACGTGGTACTGAAAGCGACCAAGGTTGACGGCGTGTTTACCGCTGACCCGGCGAAAGATCCTTCCGCCACCATGTACGATCAGCTGACCTACAGCGAAGTGCTGGATAAAGAGCTGAAAGTGATGGATCTTGCCGCCTTCACCCTGGCGCGCGACCACAAACTGCCGATTCGCGTATTTAACATGAACAAGCCTGGCGCGCTGCGTCGTGTGGTGATGGGCGAAAAAGAAGGCACATTGATTACGGAATAATTCCCGTCGGCGCTAATTCCGGGTAATATTCCGCTTTACTTTAGCGGGGAAGTTGCCCGGTTAATTGAATTAATCCGGACTATACTTAGCTCACTTTTGCGGTGAGCGACCGTGTGGTCTGTCTGAGACAAGTTTTCAAGGATTCGTAACGTGATTAGCGATATCAGAAAAGATGCTGAAGTACGCATGGAAAAATGCGTTGAAGCATTCAAAAACCAAATCAGCAAAATTCGCACGGGTCGTGCTTCTCCAAGCCTGCTGGATGGCATCATTGTAGAATACTACGGCACGCCGACTCCGCTGCGTCAGCTGGCAAGCGTTACGGTAGAAGATTCCCGTACGCTGAAAATCAACGTCTTCGACCGCTCTATGAGCCCGGCCGTTGAAAAAGCGATTATGGCGTCTGACCTGGGTCTGAACCCAAGCTCTGCGGGTAGCGATATCCGCGTTCCGCTGCCGCCGCTGACAGAAGAACGTCGTAAAGATCTGACCAAGATCGTGCGTGGCGAAGCAGAGCAGGCGCGTGTCGCCGTGCGTAACGTTCGCCGTGACGCGAACGACAAAGTTAAAGCTCTGCTCAAAGAGAAAGAGATCAGCGAAGATGACGATCGCCGTTCTCAGGACGACGTGCAGAAAATGACTGACGCCGCCATTAAGAAAGTTGATGCGGCGCTGGCAGAGAAAGAAGCGGAACTGATGCAGTTCTGATTTTCTGCCGTTACGCGGGCCCGGGATATTCGGGGCTGCGTAAAGTCTGAAACGCCGTACAGAAGACCGTACGCTCAATATTTGGGATTGCGTTAAAATAGCTGGCCTTGTAGCCTTCCGTTCTATACCGAAGGTCATTCGCCGCCGTTTTAGCCCCGAGGATTGATGCATAAAGGGCTTGCTGGCGGCGTTTTGCTTTTTATCCTGTCACAATTCTTCTGGACGTCTCATGAAGCAATTAACCGTTCTCGGTTCGACCGGTTCAATCGGCTGCAGCACGCTGGACGTGGTGCGCCATAATCCCGAAAGCTTTTCCGTCGCCGCGCTGGTCGCGGGGAAAAATGTCGACCGTATGGTTGAACAATGTCTGGAATTTTCCCCTCGCTTCGCGGTGATGGATGATGCGCAAAGCGCTGAGCGTTTGCGTACGCTGCTACGTGAACAGGGCTGCCGCACGGAAGTGCTGAGCGGTAAGCAGGCGGCGGCCGACGTCGCGGCGCTGGATGAAGTCGATCAGGTGATGGCAGCCATCGTTGGCGCGGCCGGTCTGGCGCCGACGCTGGCGGCCATTCGCGCTGGCAAAACGGTGTTGTTAGCGAATAAAGAGTCGCTGGTGACCTGCGGCCGCCTGTTTATGGACGCGGTTCAGCAGTATGGCGCTCGCCTGTTGCCGGTTGATAGCGAACATAACGCGATTTTTCAGAGTTTGCCGGAAACAATTCAAAACCATCTGGGATACGCTGACCTGACGCAGAACGGCGTCTCGTCGATTCTGCTGACCGGTTCCGGTGGACCTTTCCGGGAAACGGCGATTTCTGAGCTGGCGGCAATGACGCCGGATCAGGCTTGCCGCCATCCGAACTGGTCAATGGGACGCAAAATTTCCGTTGATTCCGCCACGATGATGAATAAAGGGCTGGAGTACATCGAAGCCCGCTGGCTGTTTAATGCCTCTGCTCAGCAGATGGAAGTCATTATTCATCCGCAATCGGTGATTCACTCCATGGTTCGCTATCAGGACGGCAGCGTGCTGGCGCAATTAGGCGAGCCGGATATGCGCACGCCGATCGCCCATACCATGGGTTGGCCTCAGCGCCTGAACTCCGGCGTTAAACCGTTGGACTTCTGTCAATTGAGCAACCTGAGTTTTTCAGCGCCGGATTACGATCGCTATCCGTGCCTGAAGCTGGCAATGGACGCTTTTGATGTCGGCCAGGCCGCGACGACGGCGTTGAATGCCGCTAACGAAGTTTCGGTGGCGGCGTTTCTGAATAGCGAAATCCGCTTTACCGATATTGCGGCGGTTAACCAGGCGGTGCTGGATAGTATGGCGCTCAATGAACCGCAAAGTATTGATGAAGTGGTTGCGATTGATGCCGAAGCGCGCGTCGCCGCACAGCGACAACTCCGATAACACATGGCGTAGGGGAGCCCCTGTAACGCGTTGTGATATTTGTGGGCGCTGGGCTTCGGTGATATAGTCTGCGCCACCCGATCGTTGCATTTTGTTGTGAAAGATTACGGTGGCCGTGGCAAGACACGGCTTTTTTGCGTAAAGCTTTTGGTTGTTCTCTGCGATTGGCTGTAGCTCCGGCGCCGGATAAAAATGCGTATTCAGCGCTGCCCGGCGGCGTGTGTGTTGTGGCTTAGCTAATCCTTATTATGGACTTAAAACGCGTTATGTTGTCTGCTAATCAAACTGTCAGCAAAATGTCGCCTGCGCATGGTTGTCGCCATGTCGCCATTATCATGGACGGCAACGGTCGTTGGGCGAAACAACAAGGTAAAATTCGCGCCTTTGGCCATAAAGCTGGAGCGAAATCTGTTCGTCGCGCGGTCTCCTTCGCGGCGAATAATGGTATTGAAGCATTAACGCTTTACGCATTCAGTAGTGAAAACTGGAACCGTCCGGCGCAGGAAGTGAGCGCGCTGATGGAACTGTTTGTCTGGGCCCTGGATAGCGAAGTAAAAAGCCTGCATCGCCACAATGTCCGCCTGCGGATTATCGGCGAGACGACGCGCTTTAATGCCCGGCTGCAGGAGCGTATCCGTAAGGCGGAAGCGCTAACGGCAAACAATACCGGACTAACGCTGAATATCGCCGCTAATTACGGCGGCCGCTGGGATATCGTCCAGGGCGCGCGTCAACTAGCCGAACAGGTACAAAACGGGTTGCTAAAACCTGAAGAGATCACGGAAGACATGTTGAGCCAGCAGGTATGCATGCATGAACTGGCTCCCGTTGATTTAGTTATTAGGACCGGGGGAGAGCACCGAATAAGTAACTTTTTGATTTGGCAAATTGCCTATGCCGAACTTTACTTTACGGATGTTCTTTGGCCCGATTTTGCTGAACAGGACTTTGAAGGTGCACTCCATGCATTCGTTAGTCGAGAGCGTCGTTTTGGCGGCACAGAAGAGCCGGGTGGCAGTCATGCCTGATGGGGGTCACTTTTGCTGAAGTATCGCCTGATTTCCGCTTTCGTTTTAATTCCCGTCGTAATTGCGGCGCTTTTTCTATTGCCGCCCGCGGGTTTTGCTATCGTCACCCTGGTCGTTTGTATGCTCGCCGCGTGGGAGTGGGGGCAATTAAGCGGTTTCACCTCAACGACGCAGCGCGTGTGGCTGGCGGTGCTTTGCGGCCTGCTGCTGGCGCTAATGCTCTTTATGTTGCCTGAATACCACTATGACGCTCATCAACCGATGGTTGAGGGATCGTTATGGGCTTCGTTTGGCTGGTGGATTGTCGCCTTGGTGCTGGTGCTCTCTTATCCGGCCTCGGCGGCGTTGTGGCGCCATTCAAAAGCGCTGCGTCTGATCTTCGGCGTGCTGACTATTGTCCCGTTTTTCTGGGGCATGCTGGCGCTGCGGGCCTGGCATTATGCCGATAACCACTATAGCGGCGCGGTGTGGCTGCTGTACGTCATGATTCTGGTGTGGGGGGCGGATTCCGGCGCCTACATGTTCGGTAAAATGTTCGGTAAGCATAAGCTGGCGCCAAAGGTTTCCCCGGGGAAAACCTGGCAGGGTTTCTTCGGTGGCCTGCTGACGGCCGCGGTTATCTCCTGGGCGTACGGCATGTGGGCTCATCTGGATGTCACCCCAACCGTGTTGCTGATTTGCTCGGTGGTGGCGGCGCTGGCTTCAGTGCTGGGCGATTTGACGGAAAGTATGTTTAAGCGTGAAGCCGGCATCAAGGATAGCGGGCATCTGATCCCTGGACATGGCGGTATTTTAGATCGCATTGATAGCCTGACGGCTGCGGTGCCGGTGTTCGCTTGTCTGCTGTTGTTAGTCTTCAGGACGATTTGACGGAAGGTTTTATGCTGAGCGTTCTCTGGAATTTGGCCGCTTTTATTATTGCGCTTGGCGTACTGATCACCGTGCACGAGTTCGGCCATTTCTGGGTGGCTCGTCGCTGCGGCGTGCGCGTTGAACGTTTTTCCATTGGTTTTGGTAAAGCGCTGTGGCGCCGCGTAGATAAGCAGGGTACTGAATTTGTTATCGCGCTGATCCCGCTTGGCGGCTATGTGAAGATGCTCGACGAACGCGTCGAGCCGGTGGCGCCGGAAATGCGTCATTACGCTTTCAATAATAAAACCGTCGGTCAGCGTGCGGCCATCATTGCCGCAGGCCCTATCGCCAACTTCATTTTTGCCATCTTTGCATACTGGCTGGTGTTTATCATCGGCGTCCCCGGCGTTCGTCCGGTTATTGATGAAATATCGCCCAATTCCATCGCTGCGCAAGCACAAATTGCAAAAGGAATGGAACTTAAAGCGATAGATGGCATCGAAACGCCTGATTGGGATGCAGTTCGTATGGCGTTAGTCGCGAAGATCGGCGACCAACAAACAATACTTACCGTCGCCCCTTTCGGGACGAACCAACGTCAGGATAAAATCCTCGATCTGCGTCACTGGGCGTTTGAGCCGGATAAACAAGATCCGGTGGCCTCGCTGGGCATCAAGCCGCGTAGCGCGCAGATTGATACCGCCCTGGCTGAGGTACAACCTCAGTCGGCCGCGCAGAAAGCAGGTTTGCAAGCGGGAGACAGGATCGTTAAAGTCGATGGTCAACCGTTAACGCAGTGGATGACGTTTGTTAATCTGGTGCGTGATAATCCGGGCAAGGCGCTGGCTCTGGAGGTCGACAGACAAGGTACGCCGCTGTCGTTGACTTTGACTCCGGATACGAAGTCGGTGAAAGGCAAGGCTGAAGGGTTTGCAGGGGTAGTACCAAAGGTTATCCCGCTGCCTGATGAATACAAGACAGTGCGTCAGTACGGGCCGTTTGCCGCCATCGCCGAAGCCACGGATAAAACCTGGCAACTGATGTCGTTAACGGTCAGGATGCTGGGCAAATTGATAACCGGTGATGTCAAACTGAACAACCTCAGTGGGCCGATTTCTATCGCTCAGGGGGCTGGAATGTCAGCGGAATTTGGGTTGATTTACTATCTGATGTTCCTTGCGCTGATAAGCGTGAACCTTGGAATAATCAACTTGTTCCCGCTACCCGTCCTCGACGGGGGGCATCTGCTGTTTTTGGCGATTGAAAAGCTGAAGGGCGGGCCGGTATCCGAGCGAGTTCAAGACTTTAGTTATCGCATTGGCTCAATACTGCTGGTGCTGTTAATGGGGCTTGCACTTTTCAATGATTTCTCTCGGTTGTAAGAGAGTTTGTTAGGAAGAACGCATAATAACGATGGCGATGAAAAAGTTGCTCATAGCGTCGCTGCTGTTTAGCAGCGCGACTGTATACGGTGCTGAAGGGTTCGTGGTGAAGGACATTCATTTCGAAGGCTTGCAGCGTGTCGCTGTTGGTGCGGCCCTCCTCAGCATGCCAGTGCGTCCTGGCGATACGGTGACCGATGATGATATCAGTAACACCATTCGCGCTCTGTTTGCCACTGGCAACTTTGAGGACGTCCGCGTCCTGCGCGATGGTGATACCCTGCTGGTGCAGGTGAAAGAGCGCCCAACAATTGCGAGCATTACCTTCTCCGGCAACAAGTCGGTGAAGGATGACATGCTCAAGCAAAACCTTGAGGCATCCGGCGTTCGCGTTGGGGAATCTCTCGATCGCACCAAGCTTGCCGATATCGAAAAAGGGCTGGAAGATTTCTACTACAGCGTCGGTAAATATAGCGCCAGCGTTAAAGCTGTCGTGACGCCGCTGCCGCGTAACCGCGTCGACCTGAAACTGGTTTTCCAGGAAGGCGTCTCGGCGAAAATCCAGCAGATTAACATTGTCGGTAACCACGCTTTCACCACTGACGAACTGATTTCTCACTTCCAACTGCGCGATGAAGTGCCGTGGTGGAACGTTGTCGGCGATCGTAAATACCAGAAACAGAAACTGGCGGGCGACCTTGAAACCCTGCGCAGTTACTATCTGGATCGCGGCTACGCGCGTTTCAACATCGATTCGACGCAGGTTAGCCTGACGCCGGACAAGAAAGGCATCTATATCACCGTAAACATCACCGAAGGCGAGCAGTACAAGCTCTCCGGCGTGCAGATTACGGGCGATCTGGCGGGCCATTCCGCGGAAATCGAATCGCTGACCAAAATTGAGCCGGGCGAGCTGTATAACGGCACCAAAGTGACCAAAATGGAGAATGATATTAAGAAACTCCTCGGTCGCTATGGTTACGCCTATCCGCGCGTCCAGTCGCAGCCGGAAATCAACGACACGGATAAAACCGTGAAGCTGCATATCAACGTTGATGCCGGTAACCGTTACTACGTGCGTAAAATTCGCTTCGAAGGTAACGACACCTCCAAAGATTCCGTCCTGCGCCGCGAAATGCGCCAGATGGAAGGGGCGTGGCTGGGCAGTGACCTGGTCGATCAGGGTAAAGACCGTCTTAACCGTTTAGGTTATTTCGAAACCGTCGATACCGATACCCAGCGCGTGCCGGGTAGCCCGGATCAGGTCGATGTCGTTTACAAGGTGAAAGAGCGTAATACCGGTAGCCTGAACTTCGGTATCGGCTACGGTACCGAAAGCGGCGTCAGCTTCCAGGCAGGCGTTCAGCAGGATAACTGGTTAGGCACCGGCTACTCCGTTGGCATCAACGGGACCAAGAACGACTACCAGACCTATGCTGAACTGTCGGTCACCAACCCGTATTTCACCGTAGATGGCGTGAGCCTCGGCGGCCGCATCTTCTATAACGACTTCGATGCGAACGACGCGGATCTGTCTGACTATACCAACAAAAGCTATGGTACAGACGTCACCCTCGGCTTCCCGATCAACGAATACAACTCGCTGCGCGCAGGTTTAGGTTACGTTCATAACTCCCTGTCCAATATGCAGCCGCAGGTGGCGATGTGGCGTTACCTGAATTCGATGGGGCAGTACCCGGATACCACCAACGACAATAACTCGTTTAGCGCCGACGACTTCACCTTCAACTATGGTTGGACGTACAACCGCCTCGATCGCGGCTACTTCCCGACTGAAGGTTCGCGTGTCAACCTGAACGGTAAAGTCACTATTCCGGGCTCTGATAACGAATACTACAAAGTGACGCTGGATACTGCGACCTATGTACCGATCGATGACGATCATCAGTGGGTCGTGCTTGGTCGTACGCGCTTCGGTTACGGTGATGGACTCGGCGGCAAAGAGATGCCGTTCTATGAGAACTTCTATGCCGGTGGTTCAAGTACCGTTCGCGGCTTCCAGTCGAATACGATTGGTCCGAAAGCGGTTTATCTCCCTTCAACTACCAGTCGTGATGACTATGATACGGAATGTGCGAGCACTGAAAGCGCGCCTTGTAAATCGGACGATGCGGTGGGCGGTAACGCCATGGCGGTCGCCAGCCTTGAGCTGATTACCCCAACGCCGTTTATCAGCGATAAATACGCTAACTCGGTGCGTACTTCCGTGTTTATGGATATGGGGACCGTCTGGGATACTAACTGGGATTCCACGAAGTACGGTGGCTACCCTGATTACAGCGATCCAAGCAACATTCGTATGTCTGCGGGTATCGCGGTACAGTGGATGTCGCCGTTGGGGCCGTTGGTCTTCTCCTACGCCCAACCGTTTAAAAAGTACGATGGAGACAAAGCCGAGCAGTTCCAGTTTAACATTGGTAAAACCTGGTAATTGTCGGCGACAACGGAATGTAAGTGCAGTATAGCGCTGACTGTAGGCGATGGCGGATGCTATCGCCTGGCCACGCAAATAACGGTACCCCTGGGTACTCATGGGATGGTAAGGAGTCAATTGTGAAAAAGTGGTTATTAGCTGCAGGTCTGGGTTTAGCAATGGTAACTTCCGCTCAGGCGGCAGATAAAATTGCTCTGGTTAACATGAATAACCTGTTCCAGCAGGTTGCTCAGAAAACTGGCGTTTCCAAAACGCTGGAGAACGAGTTCAAAGGCCGCGCTAGCGAACTGCAGCGTTTGGAAGGCGATCTGCAGTCTAAAATGCAGCGTCTGCAGTCCATGAAACCGGGCGCAGATCGTACCAAACTGGAAAAAGACGTGATGTCTCAGCGTCAGACCTTCTCTCAGAAAGCACAGGCTTTTGAGCAGGATCGCGCACGTCGTTCCAATGAAGAACGTGGCAAACTGGTTACCCGTATCCAGACTGCCGTTCAGAGCGTAGCGAAAGATCAGAGCATCGATCTGGTTGTTGACTCTAATGCCGTGGCATACAACAGCAGCGATGTTAAAGACATCACCGCTGATGTACTGAAACAGGTTAAATAAGTAATGCCTTCAATTCGACTGGCTGACTTAGCACAGCAGTTGGATGCAGAATTACACGGTGATGGCGATATCGTCATCACCGGCGTTGCGTCCATGCAGAGCGCTAAAGCAGGCCAAATTACTTTCATGGTAAATCCTAAATACCGTGAACACCTGGCCGCTTGCCAGGCCTCCGCCGTTGTCATGACGCTGGACGATTTACCGTTTGCCCATAGCGCCGCGCTGGTAGTGCGTAATCCCTACCTGACCTACGCGCGCATGGCTCAAATTTTAGATACCACGCCGCAGCCGGCGCAAGACATCGCCGCAAGCGCGGCGATCGACCCAACGGCGAAGCTGGGTAACAACGTCTCCGTCGGCGCGAATGCCGTTATCGAATCCGGCGTGGTGCTGGGCGATAACGTGGTTATTGGCGCTGGCTGTTTCGTTGGCAAAAATAGCAAAATCGGCGCCGGCTCGCGTTTATGGGCCAACGTTACCATTTACCACGAGATTGAGATCGGTGAAAATTGCCTGATCCAGTCCAGTACGGTGATCGGCGCGGATGGTTTCGGTTACGCTAACGATCGCGGTAACTGGGTGAAGATCCCGCAGCTTGGTCGCGTTATTATTGGCGATCGTGTGGAGATCGGCGCCTGTACCACCATCGATCGCGGCGCGCTGGACGATACCGTGATCGGCAATGGGGTTATCATTGATAACCAGTGCCAGATTGCGCACAACGTGGTGATTGGCGACAATACCGCCGTCGCTGGCGGCGTGATTATGGCCGGCAGCCTGAAAATTGGGCGTTACTGCATGATTGGTGGCGCCAGCGTGATTAACGGCCATATGGAAATCTGCGATAAAGTCACCGTAACCGGGATGGGGATGGTTATGCGTCCTATCTCTGAACCTGGCGTCTATTCCTCAGGTATTCCGCTGCAGCCGAACAAGGCGTGGCGTAAAACTGCGGCGCTGGTGATGAATATTGACGAGATGAGCAAGCGCCTGAAAGCGGTTGAGCGCAAGGTTAATCAACAAGACTAAATTCATCATTCGGTCACGTTACATTCCCGGCCTGTTGCATTCGTTAATAAGATTGCCGCAGGCCGTGTTATTATTGCCTTTTAGTATATTTAGACAGGAAGAGTATTTTGACTACTGACACTCATACTCTGCACATTGAAGAGATTCTGGAACTTCTGCCTCACCGTTACCCGTTCCTGCTGGTAGACCGCGTGCTGGATTTTGAAGAAGGTCGTTTTCTGCGCGCAGTAAAAAATGTTTCCGTAAACGAGCCGTTTTTCCAGGGGCATTTCCCTGGTAAGCCGATTTTACCTGGCGTGCTGATTCTGGAAGCGATGGCGCAGGCCACCGGCATTCTGGCTTTCAAAAGCGTTGGAAAACTTGAGCCGGGCGAACTGTACTACTTCGCGGGTATCGATGAGGCGCGTTTCAAACGTCCGGTAGTGCCAGGCGACCAGATGATTATGGAAGTCACTTTCGAGAAAACCCGCCGCGGACTGACCCGTTTCAAAGGCGTTGCGCTGGTTGACGGTAAAGTGGTTTGCGAAGCGACGATGATGTGTGCGCGTAGCCGGGAGGCCTGATACGTGATTGATAAAACCGCCTTTATTCATCCTACCGCCATTGTAGAAGAAGGCGCCGTCATTGGCGCTAATGTCCACATTGGTCCGTTTTGTATTGTGGGCGCCAACGTCGAAATTGGCGAGGGCACCGTACTGAAGTCTCATGTCGTTGTGAATGGCCACACTAAAATTGGCCGCGACAATGAGATCTACCAGTTCGCTTCGATCGGTGAAGTTAACCAGGATCTGAAATATGCTGGCGAGCCGACTCGAGTGGAAATTGGCGATCGCAACCGCATTCGCGAAAGCGTCACCATTCATCGCGGCACAGTACAGGGCGGTGGATTAACGAAGGTGGGCAGCGATAACCTGCTGATGATCAACGCCCACGTGGCGCACGATTGTACGCTTGGCGACCGCTGCATCCTGGCCAACAACGCGACGCTGGCCGGTCACGTGTCTCTGGATGATTTCGTCATCATCGGCGGCATGACTGCAGTACATCAGTTCTGCGTCATCGGCGCGCACGTTATGGTAGGCGGCTGCTCCGGCGTCGCTCAGGACGTTCCGCCGTTCGTGATTGCCCAGGGCAACCACGCCACGCCGTTTGGCGTCAACATCGAAGGTCTGAAACGCCGCGGCTTTAGCCGTGAAGCGATTACCGCGATTCGTAACGCCTATAAACTGCTGTACCGCAGCGGCAAAACGCTGGACGAAGCCAAGCCGGAAATCGCCGAACTGGCGGCTCAGCATCCTGAAGTTCAGCCATTTGTCGATTTCTTTGCCCGTTCAACTCGCGGCTTGATTCGTTAATGGCCGAACAGCGTCCCCTGACGATTGCCCTGGTCGCCGGAGAAACCTCCGGCGATATTCTTGGCGCCGGTCTCATCCGCGCCCTCAAAGCTCGCGTCCCTGATGCGCGCTTTGTCGGCGTGGCGGGGCCGCTGATGCAGGCGGAAGGATGCGAAGCCTGGTACGAAATGGAAGAGCTGGCCGTGATGGGCATTGTTGAAGTGCTTGGTCGACTGCGCCGCTTACTGCATATTCGCGCCGATTTAACGCGCCGCTTCGGTGAACTGCGTCCCGATGTCTTCGTTGGCATCGACGCCCCTGATTTCAATATTACCCTCGAAGGTAACCTGAAAAAGCAGGGCATCAAAACCATTCATTACGTCAGCCCGTCCGTTTGGGCATGGCGACAAAAACGCGTTTTCAAAATTGGCAGATCCACCGATCTGGTCCTGGCATTCCTGCCTTTCGAAAAAGCGTTTTACGACAGATTTAACGTTCCCTGCCGTTTCATCGGCCACACCATGGCGGATGCCATGCCGCTGGATCCTGATAAGGGCGCAGCGCGTGACCGTCTGGGCATCCCGCATGATGTTCACTGCCTGGCGCTGCTACCCGGTAGCCGCGGCGCGGAGGTCGAAATGCTCAGCGCCGACTTCCTGAAAACCGCGCAGCTTCTGCGTGGTACCTATCCCGACCTGCAGGTTGTGGTGCCGCTGGTCAATGCCAAACGGCGGGAACAGTTTGAGCGAATCAAAGCTGAGACGGCGCCGGATATGACGGTACATATGCTGGATGGTCAGGCGCGCGATGCGATGATCGCCAGTGATGCCGCGCTGCTGGCCTCGGGGACGGCGGCGCTGGAGTGCATGCTGGCGAAATGCCCGATGGTCGTTGGCTACCGCATGAAGCCGTTTACCTTCTGGCTGGCGAAGCGGTTGGTGAAAACCGATTATGTCTCCTTACCAAATCTGCTAGCCGGGCGCGAGTTGGTGAAAGAGCTGCTGCAGGATGAATGCGAGCCGCAGGCGCTGGCCGCCGCTCTGAAGCCGCTGCTGGCCGACGGCAAAACCAGCCACGATATGCATGATACTTTCCGCGCGCTGCATCAGCAGATCCGCTGCAACGCGGACGAGCAGGCGGCGGACGCAGTACTGGAGTTAGCAAAATGATGGAGTTCGTTTATCCACATACCCATCTGGTCGCCGGTGTCGATGAGGTTGGCCGCGGGCCGCTGGTCGGCGCGGTGGTCACTGCCGCGGTAATCCTTGATCCGCGTAAGCCGATCGTAGGCCTCAACGACTCTAAAAAATTAAGCGAAAAGCGCCGCCTGGCGCTGTTCGATGAAATCAAAGACAAAGCGCTGTGCTGGAGCCTGGGGCGCGCCGAGCCGCATGAAATCGACGAGCTAAACATCCTGCATGCCACGATGCTGGCGATGCAGCGCGCCGTCGCTGGCCTGAGTATTACCCCTGAGTTCGTGCTTATCGACGGCAACCGCTGCCCATCGCTACCGATGCCGTCGCAGGCGGTAGTGAAAGGCGATAGCCGGGTGGCGGAAATCAGCGCAGCGTCTATTCTGGCTAAAGTCACTCGCGACGCCGAAATGGCTACGCTGGATATTGCATTTCCGCAATACGGTTTTGCCCAGCACAAAGGCTATCCTACCGTTGTACATCTGCAAAAACTGCAGGAACACGGCGCAACAGAGCACCACCGGCGTAGTTTCGGCCCGGTGAAACGCGCGCTGGGCCTGGCGTCCAACTAAGTCACTGGGATCTAAAGATGTCTGAACCACGTTTCGTACACCTGCGGGTGCACAGCGACTATTCCATGATCGATGGGCTGGCGAAAACCGGGCCGCTGGTGAAAAAGGCGGCCGCTTTGGGCATGCCTGCGCTGGCGATCACCGATTTCACCAACCTCTGCGGTCTGGTTAAGTTCTACGGAACGGGCCATGGCGCCGGGATTAAACCAATTGTCGGCGCTGACTTCCATGTTCAGTGCGATCTGCTTGGCGATGAATTCACCGAGCTGACTGTTTTAGCGGCCAACAATACCGGCTATCAGAACCTGACTCTGCTCATTTCTCGTGCCTATCAGCGCGGCTATGGCGCGCTGGGGCCATGGATCGATCGCGACTGGCTGGTTGAGCATCAGGAAGGGCTGATTCTGCTGTCCGGCGGGCGTAAAGGCGACGTTGGCGTCAGCCTGATCCGCGGAAACATGCCGCTGGTAGAGCAGTGTCTCGCCTTCTATCAACAACATTTTCCGGATCGCTACTATCTGGAGCTGATCCGTACCGGTCGTCAGGACGAAGAAAGCTATCTTCATGCCGCGGTTCAACTGGCGGAAGAGCATGGTTTGCCGGTAGTGGCGACCAACGATGTGCGCTTCCTGGAAACCGGCGACTTCGACGCTCATGAAATCCGCGTCGCCATTCACGATGGCTTCACCCTCGACGATCCGAAGCGTCCGCGTAACTACTCGCCGCAGCAATATATGCGCAGCGAGGAGGAGATGTGCGAGCTATTTGCTGACATCCCGGAAGCGCTGGAAAACACCGTTGAGATCGCCAAACGCTGCAACGTCACCGTGCGCCTTGGCGAATACTTCCTGCCGCAGTTCCCGACCGGCGACATGACTACCGAAGATTTTCTGGTGATGAAGTCGAAAGAGGGGCTGGAAGAGCGTCTCGAATTCCTGTTCCCGGATCCCGAAGAGCGCGCTAAGCGTCGCCCGGAATATGACCAACGTCTGGATGTGGAACTGCAGGTTATCAACCAGATGGGGTTCCCTGGCTACTTCCTGATCGTCATGGAATTTATCCAGTGGTCCAAGGATAACGGCGTGCCGGTAGGGCCGGGGCGAGGTTCCGGCGCCGGCTCGCTGGTGGCCTACGCGTTGAAAATCACCGACCTTGACCCGCTGGAGTTCGACCTGCTGTTCGAACGTTTCCTCAACCCGGAACGTGTTTCGATGCCCGACTTCGACGTCGATTTCTGCATGGAGAAACGCGACCAGGTGATTGAGCACGTGGCGGATATGTATGGCCGCGACGCGGTATCGCAGATCATCACCTTCGGTACCATGGCGGCGAAGGCGGTTATTCGCGACGTGGGCCGCGTGCTGGGCCACCCTTACGGCTTTGTTGACCGAATCTCTAAGCTGGTGCCGCCGGATCCTGGCATGACGCTGGCGAAAGCCTTTGAAGCGGAACCACAGCTGCCGGAAATCTACGAAGCGGACGAAGAAGTTAAAGCGCTGATCGATATGGCGCGTAAGCTGGAAGGCGTAACGCGTAACGCCGGTAAGCACGCGGGCGGCGTGGTTATCGCGCCGACCAAAATCACCGATTTCGCGCCGCTGTACTGCGATGAGCAGGGGCTGCACCCGGTTACCCAGTTTGATAAGAACGATGTTGAATATGCCGGGCTGGTAAAATTCGACTTCCTCGGCCTGCGTACGCTGACCATCATCAACTGGGCGCTGGAGATGATCAACAAGCGCCGGGCGAAGAACGGCGAAGGGCCGCTGGATATCGCCGCGATACCGCTGGATGACAAGAAAAGCTTCGACATGCTGCAGCGCTCGGAAACCACCGCGGTATTCCAGCTTGAATCGCGCGGCATGAAAGATCTGATTAAGCGCCTGCAGCCTGACTGCTTCGAAGATATGATCGCACTGGTGGCCCTGTTCCGTCCGGGCCCGCTGCAGTCGGGGATGGTAGATAACTTTATCGACCGTAAGCACGGCCGTGAAGAGATTTCCTACCCGGACGTGCAGTGGCAGCATGAATGTCTGAAACCTGTACTGGAGCCGACTTACGGCATCATTCTGTACCAGGAACAGGTCATGCAGATAGCCCAGGAGCTCTCTGGTTATACCCTCGGCGGCGCGGATATGCTGCGTCGTGCGATGGGTAAGAAAAAGCCGGAAGAGATGGCCAAGCAGCGTTCTGTCTTCGAAGAAGGTGCGAAGAAAAATGGCGTTGACGGCGAACTGGCGATGAAAATCTTTGACCTGGTGGAGAAATTCGCCGGTTATGGATTTAACAAATCCCACTCCGCCGCCTATGCGCTGGTCTCCTACCAGACGCTGTGGCTGAAAGCCCACTATCCGGCCGAGTTTATGGCGGCGGTGATGACTGCCGATATGGACAACACCGAGAAGGTGGTGGGCCTGGTCGATGAGTGCTGGCGCATGGGGCTGAAAATCCTGCCGCCGGACATTAACTCCGGCCTGTATCATTTCCACGTCAACGATGATGGGGAAATCGTGTATGGTATCGGCGCCATTAAAGGCGTCGGCGAAGGCCCGATTGAAGCCATCATTGAAGCGCGTAACAATGGCGGTTACTTCCGCGAGCTGTTTGACCTGTGCGCCCGTACCGATATTAAAAAACTCAATCGCCGGGTGTTGGAAAAACTGATTATGTCCGGGGCGTTCGACCGCCTCGGCCCGCATCGCGCGGCGCTGATGAACTCGCTGAACGATGCGCTGAAAGCCGCCGATCAGCACGCCAAAGCCGAAGCCATCGGTCAGGCGGATATGTTCGGCGTGCTGGCGGAAGAGCCGGAACAAATCGAGCAATCCTACGCCAGCTGCCAGCCGTGGCCAGAGCAGGTGGTGCTGGATGGTGAAAGGGAAACGCTGGGGCTGTATCTGACCGGCCACCCGATTAACCAATATCTAAAAGAGATCGAACGCTACGTTGGCGGCGTGAGACTCAAAGACATGCACCCAACCGATCGTGGTAAAGTGACCACGGCGGCGGGGCTGGTTATTGCTGCGCGGGTAATGGTCACCAAGCGCGGCAATCGTATCGGCATCTGTACGCTGGATGACCGTTCCGGGCGTCTGGAGGTGATGTTATTCACCGACGCGCTGGATAAATACCAGCAGTTGCTGGAAAAAGACCGCATACTTATCGTCAGCGGACAGGTCAGCTTTGATGACTTCAGCGGGGGCCTTAAAATGACCGCCCGTGAAGTCATGGATATTGACGAAGCCCGGGAAAAATATGCTCGCGGGCTTGCTATCTCGCTGACGGACAGGCAAATTGATGACCAGCTTTTAAACCGACTCCGTCAGTCTCTGGAACCCCACCGTTCGGGAACCATTCCAGTACACCTCTATTATCAGAGGGCGGATGCGCGCGCGCGGTTGCGTTTTGGCGCAACATGGCGCGTCTCTCCGAGCGATCGTTTACTCAACGATCTGCGTGGCCTTATCGGCTCGGAGCAGGTGGAACTGGAGTTTGACTAATACAGGAATACTATGAGTCTGAATTTCCTAGATTTTGAACAGCCTATCGCAGAGCTGGAAGCGAAAATCGATTCCCTGACTGCTGTAAGCCGTCAGGATGAGAAACTGGATATTAACATCGATGAAGAAGTGCATCGTCTGCGCGAAAAAAGCGTAGAGTTGACGCGCAAAATCTTCGCCGATCTTGGCGCATGGCAGGTAGCCCAGCTGGCGCGTCATCCACGTCGTCCCTATACCCTGGATTATGTCCGCCTGGCTTTCGACGAATTTGACGAGCTGGCAGGCGATCGCGCCTATGCTGACGATAAAGCTATCGTCGGCGGTATTGCGCGTCTTGATGGTCGCCCGGTGATGATCATCGGTCATCAGAAAGGCCGTGAAACCAAAGAGAAGATCCGTCGTAACTTTGGTATGCCGGCGCCGGAAGGCTACCGCAAAGCGCTGCGCCTGATGGAAATGGCTGAGCGTTTCAAAATGCCGATCATTACCTTCATCGACACCCCTGGCGCCTATCCGGGCGTTGGCGCGGAAGAACGCGGCCAGTCGGAAGCGATTGCCCGCAACCTGCGTGAAATGTCGCGTCTGAGCGTGCCGGTTATCTGCACCGTGATTGGCGAAGGTGGCTCCGGCGGCGCGCTGGCGATCGGCGTAGGTGATAAAGTCAACATGCTGCAGTACAGCACCTATTCAGTTATCTCGCCGGAAGGCTGTGCGTCCATTCTGTGGAAAAGCGCGGATAAAGCGCCGCTGGCCGCGGAAGCGATGGGTATCATCGCGCCACGCCTCAAAGAGCTGAAGCTTATTGATTCCATCGTTCCAGAACCGCTGGGCGGCGCTCATCGTAACCCTGAAGCGATGGCGGCGAGCCTGAAGGCACAGCTGTTGGCCGACCTGGCTGACCTGGATACTCTCAGCGAAGAAGAGCTGCGTAATCGCCGCTATCAGCGTCTGATGAGCTACGGCTACGCCTGATTTATCAGCGCATCACAATTCTCTAAGGGGCCGGATTTCCGGCCCTTTTTTTATCATTTTTTCACTGAGGTAAGATGATACGTCAATGAGGTGATGTGATTAGCCGATGATGTCTTTTTCCCGTGACACTGCGCTCACTGCCGGGGACAACGCCTGGGCAGACCGTTCATAAGGAAAAGGAGAATAATATTATGGCAATTCATAAAACCGTCGCCTTAAGCGCCGTGGCCGCAGGGATCTTGTTAAGTCTGGGGGCCGCACAGGCGGCGCCGCTGCTCAGCGCCACTGAAACAACCACCATGACCGCCAGCGAACTGGCGGCAAAAGAAAAAGCGCTAACCGACTTTCCGCTGATGGAAGCGGTTAAATCCTCTATTCGCACCCTCGATAATGCCGTGGCGGAGCAGATTGAACCCGGTAGGGCGGCGAATCCGGAGAACGTTAAGCGCGTTGAAGGCATGCTTAGCGAGCAGGATTGGGATTATCTGTTCCCGATGCGCGCGCCGGAATATACCTACAGCAATTTCCTGAAGGCGATCGGTAAATTCCCGGCGGTATGCGGTACCTATACCGATGGTCGCGATAGCGATGCTATCTGCCGTAAATCGCTGGCGACGATGTTTGCCCACTTTGCTCAGGAAACCGGCGGCCACGAAAGCTGGCGCGATATTCCGGAATGGCGCCAGGCGCTGGTCTATCTGCGCGAAGTCGGCTGGACCGAAGGTCAAAAGGGCGGCTATAACGGCGAATGTAACCCGGATGTCTGGCAGGGGCAGACCTGGCCTTGCGGTAAAGATGCCGATGGCGATTTCCTCAGCTATTTTGGCCGCGGCGCTAAACAGCTCTCCTATAACTACAACTACGGCCCGTTCTCAGAGGCGATGTATGGCGACGTTCGCCCGCTGTTGGATAAACCACAGTTGGTGGCCGATTCATGGATGAACCTCGCCAGCGCCGTGTTCTTCTTTGTCTATCCGCAGCCGCCGAAACCTTCCATGCTGCACGTTATCGACGGTACCTGGCAGCCCAACGATCGCGATAAGAGCAATGGCCTGGTGCCAGGGTTTGGCGTGAGCATCCAGATCATCAACGGCGGCGTCGAGTGCGGCGGCGCAACGGAAAACGCCCAATCGCTTAACCGTATTGCCTATTACAAAGAGTTCGCCAACTACCTCAAAGTACCTATTGCCGATGATGAAGTGCTGGGCTGTAAGAACATGAAGCAGTTTGATGAAGGCGGAGCCGGCGCGCTGCCAATCTACTGGGAACAGGATTGGGGATGGGATCCGAACACCGCGGACGGTAAAACCAATGCCTGCCAGCTGGTGAGCTATCAGACGCCGTACAGCGCGTTTAAAGAGGGGGATTACAGCAAATGCGTGCAGCACTACTTCAACGTAACCGTGGTTGATGATGCGGGTAGCGATGGCGCGTCTGATAAGACGGATGACGTTACGCCTGCTCCACAGGTAAACGTCGCGCCGGTGGCGCGTATTGCCGGCCCGGTCGGCGCAGTCGAAGCCGGTAGCCTGGTGTCGCTGAGCGCGGAAGCCTCTACCGATGCCAACGGCGATAAGCTGAGCTATAGCTGGATGTCGCAGGATGGCCAGACGTTAAGTGGCGCGGATAAGGCGGTGATCAATTTTAGCGCTCCGCAGAGCGACAAAGATGCCCAGTATGTCGTTAGCCTGATCGTTAGTGATGGCAGCTTATCCAGCACGGCCACCTATACTCTGAATGTGAAGGCGAAGGCGGCGGCGGATGACGCGAAGGATGAGCCGGCAGGCGATAGCGGCGTTATCAACTATCCAGCGTGGAGCGCCAGCCAGAGCTGGAAACCAGGTGACATCGTCAATAACCACGGCGCGCTTTTCCAGTGTAAACCGCTGCCGGAAGGGGCATGGTGCAACGTGGCGCCAACCTACTACGAACCGGGCGCAGGTCTGGCCTGGGGTGATGCCTGGAAAGCGCTGTAATCATCGCTTTGCTATGACTCAGGACTAAGATAAATCCGCCAGTGCTAAGCACTGGCGCGATTGATATTATGCTTACCTTAGGTAAATCCAGGAGGAAAGCGTGAATATCATCGCCATCATGGGGCCCCACGGCGTCTACCATAAAGACGAACCGATCAAAGAGCTGGAAGCCGCTCTGCAGAAGCAAGGATTCCAGACTATCTGGCCGCAAAACAGCGCCGACCTGCTGCAGTTTATCGAGCACAACCCGCGTATCTGCGGCGTGATCTTCGACTGGGACGAGTACAGCGTTGATTTATGCAGCGATATCAATCGCCTGAATGAATATCTCCCACTGTATGCTTTTATCAATACGCACTCGACGATGGACGTCAGCAGCCAGGACCTGCGCATGGCGCTATGGTTCTTTGAATATGCGCTGGGGCTGGCGGAAGATATCGCTACTCGTATTCGTCAGTATACCAACGAGTATCTGGACAACATCACGCCGCCATTTACCAAAGCGTTATTTAACTATGTGCAGGAGGGAAAATATACCTTTTGTACACCCGGACACATGGCGGGAACCGCCTATCAGAAAAGCCCGGTCGGCTGCCTGTTTTATGATTTCTTCGGCGGTAATACGCTGAAAGCCGATGTTTCTATCTCTGTTACCGAACTGGGGTCGCTGCTGGACCATACCGGCCCGCATCTGGAAGCGGAAGAGTATATCGCTCGCGCCTTTGGCGCCGAGCAGAGCTACATGGTGACCAACGGCACCTCGACGTCGAATAAAATTGTCGGCATGTATTCGGCGCCCGCTGGCAGTACGTTGCTGATCGACCGTAACTGCCATAAATCGCTGGCGCATCTGCTGATGATGAGCGATATCGTGCCGCTGTGGTTAAAACCGACGCGTAACGCGCTGGGGATCCTCGGCGGCATTCCGAAACGGGAATTTACCCGCGATAGCGTCCAGCACAAAGTAGAGACAACTTGTGGCGCGCAGTGGCCGGTGCATGCGGTGATCACCAACTCCACCTATGACGGGCTGTTGTATAACACCACCTGGATTAAACAGACCCTTGACGTGCCGTCGATCCACTTCGATTCCGCCTGGGTGCCTTATACCCACTTCCACCCGATTTATCAGGGGAAAAGCGGCATGAGCGGCGATCGCGTACCGGGGAAAGTGATCTTCGAAACCCAGTCGACGCATAAAATGCTGGCGGCGTTGTCGCAGGCTTCGTTGATCCATATTAAAGGCAGCTACGATGAAGATACCTTCAATGAAGCCTTTATGATGCATACCTCTACCTCACCGAGCTATCCGATCGTCGCCTCGATAGAAACTGCGGCGGCGATGCTGCGCGGCAACTCCGGAAAACGCCTGATTCAGCGCTCCATCGAACGCGCGCTACATTTCCGTAAGGAGGTGCAGCGCTTGCGTGAGGAGGCCGACGGCTGGTTCTTTGATATCTGGCAACCAGAAGAGGTTGAAGAAGCGCAGTGCTGGCCGGTTTCCCCTGGAGAAGCGTGGCACGGATTCCAGGATGCCGATGCCGACCATATGTTCCTCGACCCGGTCAAAGTCACCATTCTCACGCCGGGTATGGACGAGCAGGGCAATATGGCGGAAGAGGGGATCCCGGCCGCGCTGGTGGCCAAATTCCTCGATGAGCGCGGCGTGGTGGTGGAGAAAACCGGGCCTTACAATCTGCTGTTCTTGTTCAGTATCGGTATCGATAAAACCCGGGCGATGGGCCTGCTGCGCGGTCTGACCGAGTTTAAACGCGCCTACGATCTCAACCTGCGGGTGAAAAATATGTTGCCGGATCTCTATGCCGAGGATCCGGACTTTTACCGCAATATGCGCATCCAGGATCTGGCGCAGGGGATCCACCGTCTGATCCGTCAGCATCAGCTCTCACAGCTGATGCTGCGGGCCTTTGACGTGCTGCCGGAGATGAAAATGACCCCGCATCAGGCCTGGCAGCGGCAGATTAAGGGCGAAGTCGAAACCATCGAACTGGAGAATCTGGTGGGGCGTATTTCGGCAAACATGATCCTGCCGTATCCGCCTGGCGTGCCGCTGCTGATGCCGGGGGAGATGATCACCGAAGAGAGCCGCGCGGTGCTCGATTTTCTGTTGATGCTCTGCTCGATCGGTCGCCACTATCCAGGTTTTGAAACCGACATCCACGGGGCCAAACGTGATGAAGACGGCGTCTACCGTGTACGAGTCTTAAAAAATAATTAGGGGCTTGCGCGGCGGCGGGCGGCGCGAGTAACGTGTTGGGCTTCAACAGGAGGAGAACAACCATGCTGGGTTTAAAACGAGTTCACCATATTGCCATCATCGCGACAGACTACGCGAAGAGCAAAGCGTTCTATTGCGATATCCTCGGGTTTACGCTGCAGAGCGAGTTCTACCGCGCCGAGCGTGATTCGTGGAAGGGCGACCTGGCGCTGAACGGCGAGTACGTTATCGAGCTGTTTTCGTTCCCATTTCCTCCTGCGCGCCCAAGCCGTCCGGAAGCCTGTGGTCTGCGCCACCTGGCGTTTAGCGTCGATGATATTGATGCCGCGGTTGCGCATTTGCAGGCGCATGGCGTCGCCTGTGAAGCTATCCGCATCGATCCGTTTACCGATAAGCGTTTCACCTTCTTCAACGATCCCGACGGCCTGCCGCTGGAGATTTACCAACAGTAATACTTGCCAGAACCAGCCCTGGCGCGTAACGTGCCGGGCTATCTCCTCTTAGCTGCGTAAGCACGATCATGACGCCGGATATTGCCTCATCGCTTCGACCACATCGTCAGTTTCTGCTGGCCTTCAGCGGCGGCCTGGACTCAACCGTCCTGCTGCACCGGCTGGTACGCTGGCGCCAGCGTGAGCCAGCGATTCAGCTGCGCGCAATTCATATTCACCACGGCCTGAGCGCCAACGCTGACCAGTGGGTCGAGCATTGCGAACAGATTTGCCAGCAATGGCAGGTACCGTTACAGGTGGTGCGCGTGACGCTGGCGGATGAGGGATTGGGGATCGAAGCGCATGCTCGCCAGGCGCGCTATCAGGCTTTCCGTGAGGCGCTGCTGCCAGGCGAGGCGTTATTGACGGCACAACATCTCGACGACCAATGCGAGACCTTCCTGCTGGCGCTCAAGCGCGGTAGCGGCCCGACCGGCTTGTCGGCGATGGCCGCCAGTAGCGAGTTCGCCGGCGGAAAATTGTTACGTCCGCTGCTCAATGAGAGCCGTGAATCCCTGCATCAATGGGCGCTGACTCATCAACTGCGGTGGATTGAAGACGAAAGTAATCAGGACGATGCCTACGATCGCAACTTTCTGCGCCTGCGAGTACTGCCGCTGCTGAGCGAGCGCTGGCCGCATTTTGCCGATGCTGTCGCCCGCAGTGCCAGCTTATGTGGCGAACAGGAACAGTTACTTGATGAAATGCTGTCGGCGGAGCTTGCCGCGCTGGTTGATGAGCGTGGTTCGCTGGCGATAGAACCGCTGAGCGCGATGAGCGCGCCGCGTCGTGCGGCGCTGTTGCGCCGCTGGCTGGCATCCCAACAGGCGCCGATGCCGTCGCGCGAAATGCCGGAGCGCATCTGGCAGGAAGTGGCGCTGGCGCGTGAAGACGCCGCGCCTTGTCTGCGCTTAGGCGGTTTTGCCGTCCGGCGCTACCAGCAGCGCCTGTTTTGGGTAAAGCATCTGGCAAGCCTGACGGAACGGGAAATACCATGGGGTGATGCGACTAAAGCGCTGACACTACCGGAAACGCTGGGAGAACTGGCGTTGCAGCCCGGTGGGCCGCTACGCGCGCCACGCGCGGATGAACCGGTATCGATACGTTTTCGCGCCAGCGGTAATCTGCACATCGTCGGGCGTCCGGGCGGGCGTAAGCTTAAGAAAATCTGGCAGGAAATGGCGGTCGCGCCCTGGCGTCGCGATACCACGCCACTATTGTTTTATGGCGAAACGTTGATCGCGGCGGCCGATGGGCTGTTTGTCACCAGAGAGGGGCAAGTACAGGAAGGCGAGGGGTTACAGCTGGTATGGCGGAAAACGGGCGGCTAAGCCGCCCGATGGGCTTCAGGATTCGCTGACCACCACGGTGCCGATTTCAGGATGGCTGAAACTGGCGATTTTATCCAGACGTAGCTCACGGACGTTACCGCCAAGTTCTACCACCAGATACTCGACATTTTTACGCGAGATAAGATCGTTTGCTTTGGCCTGCAGCTGTTCACCATCTTTCAGGGCCAGCGCCAGCACCAGGTGATGCTGGCAGGCAAGCTCGAGGTTGTCATAATCATCGCAGTTAATGGGTTGATAAGTATCATTCATTGACATAATCGCTCACCAATAAGTTTGCTGCCGCATAAGCGGCCTTTTCCCTGACTGACTCCGAAAGGGCCTGATCCGCCGCAACCTCATTTAATACTTTCAACACGCAGCCCAGCGCATCCGGGATATACCCTAAGTCTCCGCTGGCTATTTCCGCATACCGCTTGCGTATTAACTCACAATATTGATCCACATGCCCTCCTGTCAGCGTTCTGACTTAACCGTGGGATGCAAGTTTAAGCCTACGAAGATAAACTCTGTTTAGCAAGGTGACTATACCATAGTCATCTAAGCAATATCAGCAGGATGAAAGGAGGACCCGCGATTGACGACAGCCTTTTGTCGCTAGTTTCGCTACAATGTATGCCATTTTTTTCAGGAGTTTATTCATGGCGCTGAAAGCGACGATTTATAAAGCTGTGGTTAACGTTGCCGATTTGGATCGCAACCAGTTTCTGGATGCTAACCTGACGCTGGCGCAACATCCTTCCGAAACCCAGGAGCGTATGATGCTGCGCCTGCTGGCGTGGATAAAATATGCCAACGAGCGCCTGCAGTTCACCCGCGGGTTGTCCTCGGATGATGAACCGGAGCTATGGCAGTTAAACGACCATTTAGGCATCGATCTGTGGATTGAGCTGGGGCTGCCGGACGAGAAGCGCCTCAAGAAAGCCTGCTCGCGGGCGCAGGAGGTGGCGCTATTCGCCTATAATAGCCGGGCGGCTGAAATCTGGTGGCAGCAGAATCAGAATAAGCTTGCGGCGTATCCGAAGCTGACCATCTGGTATCTTGATGATGCGCAACTGGCGCAGCTGAGCGCTTTTGCCGATCGCACCATGACGCTGCAGGCAACCCTGCAGGACGGCGGCATCTGGTTATCCGACGATCGGAATAATCTGGAAATTCATTTAACGGCCTGGCAGCAGCCGGCATGATCATGATTAGCCGCAGCGTTTCCATCCCGGATGAGGAGATTTCGCTTACCGGGGTCCGCGCACAGGGGGCGGGCGGTCAGCACGTGAATAAGGCTTCGACGGCGATTCACTTACGTTTTGATATTAAAGCATCGAGCCTGCCGGAGTTTTATAAAGAGCGCCTGCTTGCCGCCAGTCACCACTTAATTTCTGCTGACGGTGTGGTTATCATTAAGGCTCAGGAATATCGCAGCCAGGAGATGAACCGCGAAGCGGCGATCTCGCGGCTGGTTGCGTTAATAAAAGAATTAACCGCAGTGCAAAAAAGCCGCCGGGAGACGCGACCGACTCGGGCGTCAAAAGAGCGACGACTTGCCTCCAAGGCGCAAAAGTCCTCAGTCAAAGCGCTGCGTGGGAAAGTTCGCCATTGAGAGGCGTGGCGGACGGGTGGAATGGATTATAAGGAATTCACAGTGAAGAAAATTGTATTTTCGCTCGCAGCGGCCTGTTCGCTCTTTGCGCTGTTTGGCTGTAACCATCGCGCTGAGGTGGAGACGGTACAGCCGACGGCAATGGAAGAGCTGAAGCCGATGCAGCAAAGCTGGCGCGGTATTTTGCCTTGCGCGGATTGCGAAGGGATTGAGACCTCGTTATTTCTTGAGAAAGACGGCACCTGGGTAATGAACGAACGTTATCAGGGCGTTAGCCACGAGCCGTCATCTTTCGCTTCGTATGGCACCTGGGCGCGTACCGCTGATAAGCTAGTGCTGACCAACAGTAAAGGCGAGAAATCTTACTATCGGGCGAAAGGCGATAAGCTTGAGATGCTCGATCGCGACGGCAACCCGATTAACTCTGCGCTTAACTATACGCTGGAGTCGGTGAAGGCCAGCCTGCCGACGACGCCGATGGCAATGCGCGGGATGTATTTCTACATGGCGGATGCGGCAACCTTTACCGATTGCGTCACTGGTAAAACGGTGGCGGTTGCCAATAACGCCCAGCTTGAACGTGATTACGCGGCAGCGCGCGGGACCGATACTCGTCCGGTGCTGCTGGTGGTTGAAGGACACTTCACGCTTGAAGCGAATCCCGATACCGGCGAGATGATGAAAACGCTAATGACGGATAAAGACAGCAAATTTATTCCGGGTAAAGACTGCGGTAATTAATTCTTGCAGTTGCTATAAAAAAGGCCTCGCTATTGCGAGGCCTTTTAGCTTTTAAGGGGAAATTACCCCTTAATTTGCTGCACCAGGTAGTTCACGATATCCCCGGTCTTAATCAGCTGCTTCTCGCCGTTGCGACGATGTTTGTATTCGATATCATCGTTGTCGAGGTTACGGTCGCCCAGCACGATGGTGTGCGGGATGCCGATCAGCTCCATATCGGCGAACATCACGCCAGGACGCTCTTTACGGTCATCCATCAGCACGTCGATGCCATGCGCACGCAGCTCGGCGTACAGCTTCTCGGCCAGCTCCTGCACGCGATAGGACTTGTGCATGTTCATCGGCAGAATAGCGACCTGGAACGGCGCGATGGCATCCGGCCAGATAATCCCGCGATCGTCAAAGTTCTGCTCAATGGCTGCGGCCACTACGCGGGTCACCCCAATACCGTAGCAACCCATGGTCAGAATCTGGTTACGGCCATCTTCGCCCTGCACCGCGGCATTCATTGCCTGAGAGTACTTGGTGCCCAGCTGGAAGATGTGGCCGACTTCGATACCGCGTTTGATAAGCAGGGTACCTTTTCCGTCCGGGCTCGGATCGCCGGCAACGACATTACGAATATCAGCAACTTCCGGAGTCGCGACATCGCGATCCCAGTTAATGCCAAAATAGTGTTTGCCATCGATGTTGGCGCCGGCGGCGAAATCGCTCATGGCCGCGACGGTACGGTCGATAACCACCGGAATCGGCATATTAACCGGGCCGAGAGAACCAGGCCCCGCGTTAACAATAGCGCGGATCTCTTCTTCGCTGGCGAAGGTCAGCGGGCTGGCGACCTGCGGCAGTTTTTCCGCTTTTACTTCGTTGAGCTCATGATCGCCGCGTACCAGCAGGGCGACCAGCGGGTAGCTGCTATCTTCTACCGCTTTCACCAGCAGGGTCTTAACGGTTTTTTCGATTGGCAGATTGAACTGCTCAACCAGCTCGGCGATGGTTTTCGCGTTCGGCGTGTCTACCAGCGTCATTTCTTGCGTCGCGGCTGCGCGCGGCTCTTTCGGCGCGACGGCTTCGGCAAACTCAATGTTCGCCGCGTAGTCGGAGCTGTCAGAGAAGATCACGTCATCTTCGCCGCTCTGCGCCAGTACCTGGAACTCATGGGAAGCGCTACCGCCGATCGAACCGGTGTCAGCCTGTACCGCGCGGAAATCCAGCCCCATACGGCTGAAGATTTTGCTGTAAGCGGTATACATCGCGTCGTAGGTTTCCTGCAGCGATTCCTGAGAGGTATGGAAAGAGTAAGCATCTTTCATCAGGAACTCACGGGAGCGCATCACGCCGAAACGCGGGCGAACTTCATCGCGGAACTTGGTCTGAATCTGATAAAAGTTCAGCGGCAGCTGTTTATACGAGTTCAGCTCATTTCGAATCAGGTCGGTAATAACCTCTTCGTGAGTCGGCCCGAGAACGAACGGACGATCGCCACGATCGGCAATGCGCAGCAGCTCAGGGCCATATTGTTCCCAGCGGCCGCTCTCCTGCCACAGTTCAGAAGGCTGAACTACCGGCATTAACACCTCGATAGCACCGGCGTTGTTCATCTCTTCACGCACGATGTTCTCGACTTTTTTCAGAACGCGCACGCCGGTCGGCAGCCAGGTGTACAACCCTGAGGCCAGCTTGCGGATCATCCCGGCGCGCAGCATCAGCTGATGGCTGATGACTTCGGCGTCGGCAGGTGTCTCCTTCAGAGTGGAGAGCAGATATTGGCTAGTACGCATGTTGTTACGGTTCCATTTGGACGATCGGAACAGGCTGGAGAGCCAGCCTGAAACAAAAAAAGTGGTTTAGTTTACCAGTGTGGCAAAGATGCCAAAAGAGAGGAAAATAAAATTAGCGCGGTTCGAGAGAAAAGACTTCAAAACCGGAGGGGATTACCCGCCAGCGCACGTTGAAATCGAGCAACCAGACGGCGTAGGTTTTCCCTGCTTCTTCCTCTTTGCGATAAGCCGGACGCGGATCCTGCGCCAGTACTTCACGGATAAACGCTTTGATATGCGGGTAGCGTTTTTCCAGCGTCAGTAACTGTGCTTCTATTTCCGGCGTAAAGCTGACATTCATGCCTGCCAGCGGCGCCTGTTGCGCATAGCTAGCGCTGGCATCAGGCAGGGCTTCGGCAAAGGGAAGATAAGGTTTGATATCAACCACCGGCGTGCCGTCAACGAGATCGAGGCTGCCAAGTTCCAGTATTACCTGATCCTTCTGGCAGCGAACGCCTTTCAGTTCAACCAGCGACATGCCGATAGGGTTGGGGCGAAATGTCGAGCGGGTCGCGAAGACGCCCATGCGCGCGTTGCCGCCAAGGCGGGGAGGGCGCACGGTCGGGCGCCAGCCGCCAGCCATGGTCTGATGAAAGACGAACAGCACCCACAGATGGCTGAAGTTTTCCAGTCCACGCACGGCGTCAGCCTGGTTATAGGGCGCGAGCAGATGAAGTTCTCCGCCGCCGTGTTCAACCAGACCAGGCTGGCGAGGAACGGCAAACTTCTCTTTATACGGCGAGCGGATGACGCCTATTTGCGCGAACTGAAATGCACTCATTGCGCCGAGACGTTAAGCGCTGAACCCAGGCAAACGGCCTGACGGTAGCAGCCTGGCGTACCGCTGGTCACTTCGCAGCTGTGCAGCAGCACGGCGTTGGCCTTCATTTTGGCCGCGTTGATTTGCATGCGTTTACGGGCGGTCGGGATGTTCGGCGGGGAGTCCTGGTTTGAAGCCTGGCATGATTCGCCGCTCACTTCACCCAGATCGCGGAAGGGTTTTCCAACCAGCGCGGCGGCATCGGTATAGATTCTGACCGGCGCGGGACGTGAGACTTTTGGTTTAGCCGTTTCCGTCTGGACTGGCGTGGTTGCGGTGCTTTTAACAGGCTCAACGGGGGATCTGCTTAGCATAGAACAACCGCTTAACATGAGTGCTAACAAACAGACCGGTAAAGCACGCATAGTATTTCCTCAATGAATTATAAAACAGGGCGCTATTGAATCAGGTGCTTGCAAAAATGACAAGACGGGCATAAAGCCCGTCCTGAATGATATTACGCTGAAAGCAGATTACCAGCCTTTCACTGCGCCGCCGTTAAAGATTTTGTTAGCGGCTTCGTAAACTTCATCGCTTTGGTAAGCCTGAACAAATTTCTTAACATTTTCCGCGTCTTTATTATCTTCGCGGGCGACGATCAGGTTTACGTACGGCGAGTTTTTGTCTTCAACAAAGATACCGTCTTTCGCCGGCGTCAGGCCAATCTGGCTGGCGTAGGTGGTGTTGATGACTGCCAGAGCGATCTGCGCGTCGTCCAGAGAACGCGGCAGCTGCGGTGCTTCCAGCTCAACGATCTTCAGGTTTTTCGGGTTCTCAACCACATCCAGAGATGTCGGCAGCAGACCTACGCCTTCTTTCAGTTTAATCAGACCCACTTGCTGCAGCAGCAGCAGGGAACGGCCGAGGTTGGTCGGATCGTTCGGTACGGCAATCTGTGAGCCCGGCTGCAGTTCGTCCAGAGATTTGATTTTCTTCGAGTAGCCAGCGATCGGATAGACGAAGGTGTTGCCGACGGAAACCAGCTTATAACCACGGTCTTTAATCTGCTGGTCGAGATATGGTTTGTGCTGGAAGGCGTTAACGTCGATGTCGCCTTTGCTCAGCGCTTCGTTCGGCAACACGTAGTCGTTGAAGGTCACCAGCTCAACGTCAAGACCATACTTCTCTTTTGCCACTTTCTGCGCGACTTCAGCAACCTGCTGTTCCGCACCGACGATCACGCCGACTTTAATATGGTTAGGATCTTTTTCATCCTGACCGCAACCCACCAGAGCCAGAGAACCGATTAATGCGCCAACTGCCGCAAAGGTTTTGAAATTAAAGGCCATGTTATTTCCTTCCTGTAAGAATTAGTGTTGTGTGTCAATAACGTTATTTGTGAGTCACAGCCCGGACGATACGATCGCCAGAGAATTGAATTAAATAAACCAGAATAACCAGCAATACCAGTACGGTGTTCATTACCGTCGCGTTATAGCCGATGTAGCCGTACTGATAGCCAATCTGACCCAGACCACCGGCACCGACCGCACCGCCCATTGCGGAATAACCCACCAGGGTGATGAGCGTAATGGTGGCGGCGTTCACCAGACCCGGCAGCGCTTCAGGGAGCAGGACTTTACGCACGATCTGCATTGGCGTTGCGCCCATCGCGCGTGAAGCTTCGATAAGCCCGGTCGGGATCTCCAACAGCGCGTTTTCCACCATACGTGCGATAAACGGCGCGGCGCCAACCGTTAATGGCACAATCGCTGCCTGCAGGCCGATAGAGGTACCGACGATCACGCGGGTAAATGGAATCATCCACACCAGCAGAATAATAAATGGAATCGAGCGGAAGATATTAACCAGCGCCGATAGCGTACGATACAGCCGGGCGCTGGCGGCAATCTGCCCCGGACGGGTAACGTACAGCAGTACGCCGACCGGCAGGCCGAGCACAAAGCCAAAGAAGCCGGAGACAAACGTCATAGCCAGCGTTTCCCACACGCCGCGAACCAGCAGCCAGATCATTGGTTCAGACATATCCCAGTACCTCTACTTTTACATGATGTTCCTGCAGCCAGGCGATCGCCGCCTGGGTATCTTCCTGTGTGCCGTGCATTTCGGTCAGCATGATGCCGAACTTCACTCCGCCGGCGTAATCCATCTGCGCGCTAATAATGTTGTTATTCACATTAAAGCGGCGGGCGGTTTCCGACAGCAGCGGCGCATCGACGGAATGGCCGGTAAACTCCATACGCAGCATCGGCACGCTGTCAGGCAGCGGCGTGGGCTTCAGGCGCGCCTGATAGTCATCCGGAATATCCAGATGCAGGGTAGATTGAATGAACTGTTGGGCGAGCGGCGTCTTAGGATGGGAGAAGACTTCGCTCACGGTGTCCTGCTCGATCAGTTGACCATTGCTAATGACCGCCACACAGTCGCAGATACGTTTAACTACGTCCATTTCATGGGTGATCAACAGAATGGTCAGCCCCAGACGACGGTTAATGTCTTTCAGCAGTTCGAGGATCGAACGGGTCGTTGCCGGGTCCAGCGCGCTGGTGGCTTCATCGCACAGCAGCACCTTTGGATTGCTGGCCAGCGCGCGGGCAATTGCCACGCGCTGTTTCTGGCCGCCGGAGAGGTTTGCCGGATAGCTGTCATGCTTATCGCCAAGACCAACCAGGTCAAGCAGTTCATTAACACGGCGTTTGATTTCCGCCGGCGGTGTGTTATCCAGCTCAAGCGGCAGCGCCACGTTGCCGAAAACGGTACGTGAAGCGAGCAGATTAAAGTGCTGGAAGATCATGCCAATCTGACGGCGCGCGCGAGTCAGTTCTTTTTCAGTCAGCGCGGTGAGTTCCTGGTTATCTACCTGCACGCTGCCTTCGGTTGGGCGTTCCAGCAGGTTAACGCAGCGAATCAGCGTACTTTTACCTGCGCCGGAAGCGCCGATCACGCCGTAAATTTGCCCGGCAGGGACATGCAGGCTGACATTGTTCAGCGCCTGTATGGTGCGGTTCCCCTGCTGGAACACTTTGGTAATATTCGAAAGTTTAATCATCAGTTATTTATTATCGTTTAGCCGTTTGCCGTGGCATTTTCTTCTGCCGTGTGCAGGCGATGCCTGTCAATGAAATGGATGTTAAGGCATCCAGACGTCTAAATCAATCTGACTCTTTATAATGAGCACTTTCTTGCATGCCGAAACATGCGATACTAACGGCATTAGCCTTTATCAGGAGCAAACCGGTGGCAAAGTCTGTACCCGCAATTTTTCTCGACCGTGACGGCACGATTAATATCGATCATGGTTACGTCCACGAAATCGACAGCTTTGAGTTTATCGACGGCGTCATTGATGCCATGCGTGAACTAAAGGCAATGGGATTTGCGTTAGTGCTGGTGACCAACCAGTCAGGCATCGCGCGCGGTAAATTCACGGAAGCGCAATTTGAGACCCTCACCGAATGGATGGATTGGTCGCTGGCAGACCGCGGCGTGGATCTCGACGGTATCTATTATTGTCCGCATCACCCGCAGGGGAGCGTTGAAGAGTTCCGCCAGACCTGCGATTGCCGTAAGCCGCATCCGGGGATGCTCATTTCCGCACGCGATTTCCTGCATATTGATATGGCCGCTTCTTATATGGTGGGTGATAAACTCGAAGACATGCAGGCGGCTGCAGCGGCGAATGTCGGAACGAAAGTGCTGGTGCGTACCGGTAAGCCGGTTACCGAAGAAGCGGAAAGCGCAGCGGATTGGGTGCTAAATAGCCTGGCGGACCTGCCTGCGGCTATTAAAAAGCGGCAAAAATAAGCGTTGCGTATAAAAGATGAGCGGTTGAAATAAAAATGTATTTTTCCGCTTGTCATTCCAGGCGGGCTCCCTATAATGCGCCTCCATCGACACGGCAGATGTGAATCACTTCACACAAACAGCCGGTTCGGTTGAAGAGAAAAATTCTGAAATTCAGGGTTGACTCTGAAAGAGGAAAGCGTAATATACGCCACCTCGCGACAGAGCGCTAAAGCGCGTCGCAACTGCTCTTTAACAATTTATCAGACAATCTGTGTGGGCACTCAAAGTGACATGGATTCTTAACGTCCTCGGACGAAAAATGAATACCAAGTCTCTGAGTGAACATACGTAATTCATTACGAAGTTTAATTC